>JAVKIA010000006.1 GCA_031459715.1 Armatimonadota bacterium
CCCTCCGTGAGGCCGCCGGCCGGTGTGCCCAGCGGCTGTGGTGGACCCAGCCGGTCGAGCACCGCCGGCAGCCCCGGGTGCAGCCGCTGCAGCAGGGCCGCGGGCGGATAGCCCTCGCCCGGCTGCCAGTGCGCTTTGTAGCCGGCCTGGCAGGCGCTGCGCACCTCGTGGCCGACAAGCTGCCAGACGATCCAGTCCCCGCCTTCGATGAAGCGGTCGGCGGCAGCGAAGACCTCCGGGGCCTCCTCCAGGACCTGCCAGGCCTTCGCCCACAGCCACTCCGACGATGTCCGGCCCCCGTACCAGCGCAGGCCCTCCCACCCTGAGGCATTGATCCTCTCCGCGTAGGGCTGGGCGGCGTGGTGCTTCCAGAGCATGGGCCAGGCGTGCGGCCGGTCTCGGAAGGTCTCCTCCAGGGCCAGCGGCGTGCCGTCGGCGCGGACTGGCAGCAGCGTGCACGAGGTGAAGTCCACGCCGATGCCGGTAACCTCTTCGCCGCCGCCGGCGGCCATCTGCCGCAGCAGCACCTCCAGTGCCTCCAGCCAGTCGCCGGGGTGCTGCAACGCCCAGTCGGGACCCAGGCGGGTTCCGGTAGGCAGGGCACGGTCGATGACGCCGTGGCGGTAGGGATGGACCGCCGTGGCCACCTCGCGGCCGCTGGCAACGTCCACCAGCACCGCCCGCGCCGACTCGGTGCCGAAATCGATGCCGATGCTGTAGCGGGCCACCGGCGTACCTCAGGCGAAGACGCGCGGCTCGATTCCGCTCATCCGGCAGAACCAGACCAGTTCCGCCACCCAGTCGCCGTAGACCCCGTGGATGTGGTTGGAGTCGTATTCTGCCAGGAACTGCTCGGCGGGAACGCGGAAGCGGGCGAACGCGTGCGGCCACTGCGGGGTGGTGGCCGCCACCTTCTCTGCCTCCACTTCCGGGGGGAACTCGACGAACTCTGCCGGGACGATGGCCATCCAGTACTTCCCGTTGCGCCGGGCCAGCCGGGCCAGCGTCACCTGTCCCGGGGCGGCCACGTGCATGACCGACGCTCCGCCAGCGGGGAAGTAGATGATGGCCGGGTAGAGGTGGACGCGCTTCAGGTTCACCGCCGGGTCGAAGGAGCGGCCGGCGAAGTAGGTGGCATGCTGCCCGGAGTTGCACAGGTCCCAGACGTCGTCGGCGGTGTCGTAGTGCCGCACGTCGGCGAAGAGCACGGGTGTCCCGGCCAGGTGCTTGAAGATCTGCATGGTCAGGGCGCCGTCGCTGTCCGCCTCGGTGGCGCAGACGATGGGCTCGTGCGGCCCCTCCCAGTCGTAGGGGTCGTTGAGGAAGGCCTCGGCCACGTCCACGGTGGCGAAGTGGGTGGTCATCTCCGGCTGACCCTTGATGCCGCAGAAGTCCAGCCGCCACTCGGCGACGAGCTGGCGCACGGCGTGGTAGGCCTTGATCTGGCGCCGCAGCAGCTCCGGCGTCAGCTTCTGGCCGTCGTAGTGGATGGTGGCCCCGTGGCGCTGCAGCCAGGCTATGGCCGCCTCGGCGCGGGCGTCGGGGACCTGTTCCGCCCGGCGCACGATCTCGAACTGGTCGATGTGCTCGATGTCGATGCCGAAGTCCCGCCGCCACTGGTCCAGGGCGGGGACGGCAGTGTACATGCCCATGGACCGCCCGCCCATTACCCCGTAGACCTGGCCGCGCAGCCGGTTCCGCGCCACCGCCGGGCGGAGGAACTGCTGGACCCGCCCGAAGACTGCGTCGTCGTCAATGTCACCCGAGACGCGGCCGTGGAAGACCCCTACCTGGTCCAGGCTGCCCGCCGCCGAGAGCATGGCCACCAGCCCCGGGTACTGCGGGTTGACATTGGAGAGGAGCAGGATCGGCCCGGGGACGAACTGGGCGGCGATGGCCGAGTAGTGCGGCCAGGCCCAGATGGCGTAGTTGAAGATGGTGGCCTCGACGCCCTGGGCCGCCAGGTACCTCCCTTCGCTCTGGGCCAGGTCGGTGGTCCAGACGATCTCCCGGCCCGTCACCACCTCCCAGCCGGCGGCGCGCAGCCGCGCCGCCAGGCGGTCCTGGAACTGCCGGGTGAGGGGGAGAAGCTCCTCGTGGACGTGGGGCCTGCCGTCGGAGAAGGTGAGGATGCCGACCTTCGGAGACCTCATGGCTGCCCTCCGCGGCTGCGCCCGACCGGCGGGAACGCATTGCTTGCCCCCGCCTCCAATCGCCGGGCCCGATTGTGATAACGATCTCATATTCCCATTCTGCCGCCGGGCCGCCGATTCCTTCCTCAAGAGTGTAATTCCCCGGACATGATGAGGATTGCATGCGATACAGCCTGCGGGGAGCAGTGCGGGAGGAAGCGGGCCGAAACGGGCAGAATATGAATGCTGATAGCGCTATCTGATCCTTCGATGGCCACCCTGAAGGACGTCGCGCGCAAGGCCGGGGTGTCCGTGGCCACGGCCGCCCGGGTGCTGGGCGGCTACGGCTACGCCAGCCTGCGTGCGCGGGAACGCGTGCTGCGCACGGCCCGGCAGCTGGACTACACCCCCAACGCCCTCGCCCGGGGGATGGTGAAGAAGCGGACCCACGCCATCGGGGTCATCGTCTCCGACAACGCCAACCCCTTCTTCGCCGCGGTGGTCCGCGGTGTGGAGGATGTGGTGCGGCGCCACGGCTACGCGGTCATCCTGTGCAACAGCGACGAGAGCCCCGAGAAGGAGGACCTCTACCTGCGCATCCTGCGGGAGAAGCAGGTGGACGGGCTGCTCCTGGCATCCAGCGGCCAGGCCACCCCCCACCTGCGCCGCTGGCTGCGCACCGGCCTCCCCCTGGTGTTGGTGGACCGGCGTCTGGAGGGGATCCGGGCGGATGCCGCCCTGGTGGACAGCGTGGAGGGGGCGCGCACCGCGGTGAGCCACCTGATCGCGCTGGGCCACCGCCGTATCGGCATCATCAGCGGCCCGGCCCGTGTCTTCACCGGGCGGGAGCGACTGGCCGGCTACCGGGCGGCGCTTGAGGCGGCGGGCCTGCGCGCCGATCCGGCCCTGGTGCGGGAGGGCGACTTCAAGCAGGAGAGCGGGTATCGGCTGGCGCGGGAGTTCCTGGGGATGAAGCGTCCACCCACGGCCCTTTTCGTGGCCAACAACCTGATGACCATCGGGGCCATGCTGGCCCTGAAGGAGGCCGGGGTGCGCATCCCCCAGGAAATGGCTATCGTGGGCTTCGACGACATGGACTGGGCGCCGATCCTGACACCCACCCTGACCGCGGTGGCCCAGCCGGCGTACACCCTGGGGACCAGCGCGGCCCAGTTGCTGATGCAGCGGCTGGAGAACCCTGCGCGGCCGGTGCAGGAGATAGTCCTCAAGACCCGCCTGGTGGTCCGCGAGTCCTGCGGCGCCGTCCTGCAGCGGCACTGACCGGGTGTACCGGCGCCGCCTCCAGCCCTGGCGGTGGAGGAGGCGCCGCAGCTGGGGCTCCTCTGGGAGGGTCAGGCGGAACTGGCCGCGGGAGTCGTGGAGCGGTCGGCACACCGCTGCCGGCAGGCCGCGGGCCTCTTTCGGCGATTGAAGGTCCCGCACTGGACGGCCCTGGCCCTCCTCCGTGCGGCTGCGCTGGCACGCGGCGAGGACCTCCCGCCATCCCGTCAGGAGGCGGCAGAGGCCCTGCGCGCGCTCCCCGCGGACTGCGCCGCGTCCTGGAACCCGAACGCCCGCCCCAAACGCGATTGCGGAGGTGACAGAGATGAGACGGCTCCTCCTGCTGGGAGGGCTCACGGCACTCCTGGTCTTCGGCTGGGCTGACCAGACCACGGCGTCCCATACCGGCCTGCTCTTTGGCGCGCCTGCCCGGGTCAATCTGACCATGACCGAGTACAGGTTCTCCCCGCAGACGATCACCGTGGAGGCGGGGGCGCCCGTCGACCTGGTCCTGGAGAACAAGGGGCTCCAGGCCCACGTGTTCATGGTCTATCCTCAACCCAAATCGCTCCCCAAGGGGACCGGCGCGTGGTGGGACTACGTGCTGGCCAACACCTACCTGCGGGACATGGGGGAGGTCATGGTCCACGTCCGCGGCGAGTTTGCCGTGGCCGGGACGCGCCTGTCCGAGGTGGCGGTGGAACCGGGAAAGAAGGTCACCCTTACCTTCACCCCGACCAGGAAGGGGACGTTTGAGATCGGATGTCACCTGGCCACGGGTGGCGGGGGCAGCCACTACACCGCGGGCATGAAGGGGACCCTGGTGGTGAAGTAGGCGCGATGCGCATCGCCTACGACGCCCAGGCGGATGCCCTTACGCTGGCGCTGACCGACGGAGAGGTTGTCACCAGCCGGGAGCTGGCTCCCGGCCTCATCGTGAACCTGGACGGACAGGGTCGTGCGGTCGCCGTGGAAGTGCTCGACGCCTCGAGACGGATCGGGCGCCAGGGCCTCCGGGAGATTGTGATCAACTTGCAAGATCTCTAGCCGGGGGAGAGGGCCTGCCGCGCGGCGTGCAGGTTGGCGGCGGGCGAGTCCACAAAGGTCACGCAGCCCGCGGCGATGATGAGACGGACGCCGCCCGTCTGGGCCACGGCGTCCTGCACCTGGACCGCCACGGCCGCGGGCGTCCCGCGGGAGAGGGTCTCCTGGTCCAGCCCGCCGGCCAGGCAGCCGGAGTAGCGCTGGCGGGCCTCGGCCAGCGTGGGCGGGGTCTGGCGGTCGTGCCAGTTGAGGGCGTCCACAGGGTAGTCGGTGACCAGGTCGAACATGACGTGGACGCCGTGCAGGTGCAGCAGGCGCAGCTCCGCCTGCGCGGCGGCATCCAGGACCTGCAGATCGTAAGGGCGGCCGAACTCCTCGTATTCCTCTTCTGTGAGGTAGTCTGTGGTGGCGCACTGGGTGGCGAAGAAGATGCCGTCTGCCCCGGCGTTGAGCGTCTCGGCGGCGAAGCGCTGTGTCACTTCGGTGATGGTGGTCAGCCCCTGGTGCAGCACCTCTGGCTGCTCGCGCAGGTAGCGCAGCAGGGCCTGGTCGCCGCACAGCGTCCGGGCGATGGTCAGCGGGCTGAACACCGTGGCCAGGATGACCTCCTCGGGCAGCGCCTCCCGGATCAGGTGCAGCGTGTGCAGCTCCCGGCCGTATACACCTGCGGTCACGTCCAGCGACCGCAGGCTGGCCCAGTCCGCGGCCTTCCTCACCGGCCGGTGGGTGTAGTGGCGCGTGCCTTCCCGGTTGGGACGGTAGCCGGCATGCAACCCCCAATCGTCGCCGTAGTATCCGCTGGCCGGCGTCACCTTGAGGAAGTCCCAGTCGTAGGTGGCGTAGAAGCGGACGTGTGCCGCCGCCAGCGTCTCCGCCCTGGTGTCCTCCCGGGGGAAGTGGCGCCACAGCGCCACGGGCGGCCGGTCCACAGCCTCCCCGCGCAGTGCGGCCCGCAGGCGCTCGCGCTTGGTCACGAATGTGCGCCGTAGCGGCGGCGCAGGTAGTGCAGGACCTCCCGGTCCACCAGGTGGTCCTGGCGCCACCGCTCCTCGAAGTTCTCCACGCTGCAGAAGCGGCGGAAGGCCTCCCGGGTGGCGTCGTCGTAGATCCCAGTCACCTCGCCCTTGTAGTAGCCCAGACGCCGCAGGATCCGCTGGACTTCACGGGCGGTCTCCCCGGCAAGCTCCGTGAACGTCCGCTGTGCCGCGGGAAAGTAGAGGCGGTGCAGGGTGAGCAGGCGTTGCAGCTCTTCCACCGGCGCCGGGTGGTCGTCCACCCGCAGGTCGATGTAGCGGTCGAGGTACCCGCCGTAGGATCCACCTTCCTTGACCACCAGCAGGGCGGCGGACTGCTGCCCGCGGCTGTCTCCGCCTGCGCGCTGTCCCGCGGCCAGTGCGGCCAGCAGCCGTTCCGGCAACGGCCCGGGCGTGCGGGCAAACGTCCCGGCCATGGCCTCGACCACGTCCGGGCCGACCAGGATGTTCCCCTGGCAGGTGAAGCCCTCTCCCAGCCGATGGCCCGCCCAGGGCAGACACTCCCTGCCGGTCCATGCCGCCGTCCGGCCGCGGGCGTCCACGATGCCCACCTGGCGGTGTTCGCGATTCCCGTCCGGGCCGACCAGTTGCTGCAGCGCCGCCTCCGCAGCCTCTCCTGAGGCCAGCAGGCGCAACCCCTGCGGACCGTAGCTCAGGTTGGCCCAGGCCTGCGTGGCGATGCCGCCCGCCCCCGCCTGCGCCCACGGGACCGCTGCGCCCACCGCCAGGAACTTGCTGGCCACAGCCACGCCGATCTCCCCGCTCTGTGGGTCGAGGGCGACGATGGAGAAGGTCCCCGGGCGAGCCTCAGCCGACAATCAACGACTCCAGATCCCTGGGATAGGCAGTAAGCACCTGGCAACCGTCCTCGGTGACGACGATGGTGTCGGAGTGGCGGAACCCGCCCACCCCAGGGATGTAGATACCTGGTTCCACCGACATGACCATGCCGGGTTGCAGCACGGTCTCGTCCCCCGGGGCGAAGAAGGGAAGCTCATGGTAGTCGATGCCGATGCCGTGGCCTGTGCGGTGGATAAACGCTTCGCCCAAGCCGGCCTCGGCGATCACGCGGCGCGCCGCTTGGTCCACCTCCCGGCAGCGCACCCCGGGACGGATGGCCGCCAGGGCCGCCTCCTGCGCCTGGCGCATCACCTCGAAAAGACGACGTTGCTCGGCGCTGGCCTTCTCCACGAAGATGGTCCGTTCGTCTTCGCTGTAGTACCCGTTGACCGAGCACCCGGTCCCGTGGATCACTACGTCCCCGGAGCGCAGGGTGCGACCGCTGGGAATGGCATGGGGGAGCGCGGTCTTCTCCCCGGAGACGGGGCGGGAGCTGGCGGCGACCTCATCCTCGGGGAAGCGTTTTGCCGCCTCTCGCAGCATCGCCGCGTTCCCCTCAGCCATGATGGTTACTTCCACGGCCCCCACGGTGCTGGCGTCCACCTCCACGGCCATGCCGTGCTCGGCCAGGGTGCATCCTTTGCGGATCAACTCCAGCTCCTCCTGATCCTTGACCATCCGCGCCGCCTCCACCAGCCCGCCGCCTGGGTGGACCTCACCGGCGGCGTCGCGCAGATAGGCGTAGCCCTCGTAGCTCAGCCCCGCCGGCTCGAAGCCCACCGCTTGCGTGAGTCCTCGCTCCCGCAGCACCTCTACGGCCAGGTCCAGTGCCAGGTGGAGGGGCGACTTCCCGCGCAGCCCGCCCAGGTGCAGATCGGAATAGATGCGGATGTCCCGCACGCGGGCGCGGGCCCTGGCGTGGGCAGCCTCGAGCTCGGGTACGATCAGCACCGGGTCCTCGCTAAGCACCAGCAGAACCGGCCGGCTATAGGTGACGGCGCGGAACCCGCTGAGGTAGTAGGTATTCGCCGGGGTGGAGACCAGCAGCGCCCGCAGGCCGCGCTCCCGGGCGCTTCCGTATACAGAGGCCAGACGATCGACCACGAGCAGTCTCTTCTGCCAGCAGCGGGTCTCCCCCTCTTGCTTCTCTCCGGCTCCGGGCGGATGGGGCCGGGCTCGAGGGGGTGGCTATAGACCCCGCTTAAAGTGCTGCATGTAGGGCCGGAAGCCCAGGCTCTTCCACAGGAGAATGGCTTCCGTATTGTTAATGGCTACCGTCAGTTCCACTGTCCTGACGTCTTCCTCGCGCAACCAGGTCAGCAGGTCGGTGACCAGGCGATGGGCGATCCCGCGGCGGCGGTACCCCTGCCTGGTGAATACGTCCTGAATGAAGCCCCGCCGCCGCTCGGCGAAGAAAGGCGGCAGCAGGGTGATCCGGGCGACGCCGTAGCCGACGATGCGGGCCTGCTCCCGGGCTACCAGCACGCGGGCGTCGGGCCGTCCCAGTAGCGTGCTCAGGTACCCGGCATAGGCGGGCCGCCAGCCCGCAGCCGGAGTAAAGGCCGGGTCGAGCTGGGCGTGAAAGGTAGCCAGCTCGCCCCAAAGGTCCAGGATCCCGTCGATGTCCTGCGGCCGCGCCGGTCCGATCTCCATGCGTGGCTGGACTTCGCGCGGACGCTGGGCCTTCCTGCCGCTACAGCCATGCCCGGGGTCGCTTCCCCGGGATGCGTCCGGGGGCCGGTCTGCGGCCGCGGCCCGGGTCCTCCCTCTGGCCCTGCAATCACATGTGCAAACAGCCACGGACCGTGGGTGCATACACACGTGAGCGCGAGACTAAACCTTTTGCCCCGACCGGAGGGTCTAGATGTACAAAGTAAGCTGTGGGCCGGAGGCCAGGCTCTGCAGCACGTCAGGAGGAAGCCGATGGCTGAGCCTTTACTGCGGGCGTTTCGTCCCTCAGCCGCCAACCCGTGGGATGCGGCCAAGGCGGCACACCTGCTGCATCGGGCCGGGCTGGGCGGCCCGCCGGAGGAGGTCCAGCGCCTGCTCGCCCTTGGCGTCGAGGCCGCCGTAGACGAGCTTCTGAACTACGAGCGCATCCCCGACCTCACCGAGGCGGTGGAGTTCAGCGAGCTGCGGCGGGCCTACGCCGACGCCTTCGCCCTCCGTCGCGCCGGCGGCAGCGACCAGGCACGGCGCGACCTGCAGGGCCGGATCAACCGGCTGCAGCGGGAGAAGCTGCAGGAGGTTCGGATATGGTGGATGGCCCGCCTGGTGGCCACGCCGCGCCCACTGCAGGAGAAGATGGTGCTTTTCTGGCACGGTCTGCTCGTCTCGGGGTTCCCCGATGTACAGAATCCAGAGTTCCTCTACATGCAGAACCACCTCTTTCGCCGACAGGCCACCGGCAACTTCAAGCAGCTCGTCCTTGAGGTCAGCCGTGACCCGGCCATGCTCACCTACCTGGACAACAACAGCAACCGCAAGGGGAAGCCCAACGAGAACTACGCCCGCGAGCTGCTGGAGCTGTTCACCCTGGGGGTGGGCCACTACACGGAGCAGGACATCAGGGAAGCGGCGCGGGCCTTTACCGGGTGGACGCTGCGGCCCACACCGAGCGGGGAGTTTGAGTTCTTCTTCAATGCGGGGCAGCACGACGACGGGCCGAAGACCTTCCTGGGGCGGCGAGGCCCCTTCGACGGGGCGGACATCATCGACATCATCTTCGAGCAGCCGGCCGCGGCCCGCTGGTTGCCGCGCCGCCTCTTCGAGTACCTGGTCTACCTCCAGCCGGAGGAGCACCTGGTGGACGAACTGGCCCGCATTTTCCGCCGCGAAAACTTCGAGGTCCGGCCGCTGCTGCGGGCGCTGCTCACCTCAGAGGTCTTCTATTCTCCCCGGACCCGGCGCAGCCAGGTGAAGAGCCCGGTAGAGCTGGTGGTGGGGACAGCCCGGGCGCTGCGTATGCCTCCCACTGCCGCTGCCGCGTTGTTGCTGGCTGCAGACCGGATGGGGCAGATGCTGCTTATGCCGCCTAATGTGGGCGGATGGCCGAGGGGTCGTGCCTGGGTGACCACCGCCACGATCCTGGAGCGGTACAACTTGGGCAGCCTGATCACCGAAGGCCGCATGCCCGGCCTGCCTCCGCGCCTCCTGGAGACCATTCGCCCGGTGGAAGTGACCGGACTGGTGCCGCCCACCGCGCGGACTGCCGGCGAGGTCCTGGCCGCCATCATGGATCGGTTGCTGCCCGGCGCGGCAATGGACCAGAAGCGGCAGTTTGCCCTCTGGCGTGCGCTGGGGGCTAACCGGGCCTCCGATCCAGTGGAGGCGACGCCCCAACGGGTGCGCAGCGTGCTGCACCTGCTGATGAGCATGCCGGAGTATCAGCTCACCTGAGGGCTGCGCGTCAGGCGCACCTTGCTGGCGCGCTTCGCAGCTGGGCAGGGAAAGGAGGAGGGACCGTGCGTCAGGGAATGACCCGCCGCGAGTTCGTCAAGAAGGGACTGACCATCGTCGCCATGGGGGCGACCGCCCCCTCGTTCCTCGCCCGCACCGCTCTGGCGTTGAACAATCCATGGGACCTGGCACAGGTACAGAGCCGGCCGGGGGTGCCGGATGAGCGCATCCTGGTGGTCATCCAGATGGGAGGGGGAAACGACGGGCTGAACACGGTGATCCCATTCTCCGACGACGCCTACTACCGGGCGCGGCCCACGCTGGCCGTACCGGCTAAAGACGTACTCCGTCTGACGGAGGCCACGGGATTTCACCCCAGCCTGGCTGCCCTGCGGGACCTCTACGACCGGGGAGCGGTGGCGGTGATCCAGGGAGTCGGCTACCCCAACCCCAGCCGCTCCCATTTCCGATCCATGGAGATCTGGCACACGGCGGATCCGGAGGGCCGGGTTGTGCGCTATGGATGGATCGGCCGCTACTTCGACAGCAAGTGTCCCGTCTGTGAGCAGCCCACGGTGGGGGTGAACGCGGGGCCGTCGCTGCCGCTGGCCATGCAGGCCTCCTCCGGTCAGGGCATCGCCCTGCAGACCCCCCAGACCTTCCAGTGGATGCCAAGTCAGCGCGGGATCGGGGCTGAGCAGGAGTGGGACCTCTTCCGCCTGCTCAACGCCCCCGGGTCCTCGGCTTCCGGCGAACCCGACACTATCGACTTCCTGCGGCATACGGCGATGAATGCGGTGCTCTCCTCGGAGCGCGTGCGCGAGGCCGTGGGGAAGTACCGTGGGGGCGTGGAGTATCCGAACAGTCGTCTGGGCGCCAGCCTGAAGCTGATCGCCCAGATGATCGCCGGCCACCTGCCGACGAAGGTCTACTACGCGCACATGACCGGCTTCGACACTCACGCGGCCCAGCGTGGGGCGCACGAGGCCCTCCTGCGCGAGCTGGCCGAGGCGGTGGCAGCCTTCCTGCGTGACCTGGAAGTGCAGGGCAATGCCTCCCGGGTGCTGGGGCTGGCCTTCTCGGAGTTCGGTCGGCGGGTGGCGGAGAACGGCAGCGGCGGCACGGACCACGGCACGGCCGCCCCCCTTCTTCTCTTCGGCCAGGGGCTGAAGGGCGGGCTGTACGGCCAGCAACCCAGCCTGACCGACCTGGTGGACGGGGATATGAAGCACGCCATTGACTTCCGCTCGGTCTACGCTACGGTGCTGGAGCGATGGCTGGGCGCCGATCCGGCGGCAATCCTGGGCGCCCCCTTCGAGCGGGTCCCGTTTGTCTGAACAGTTGACTCCGGGCGAGACCTGTGCCCTAACCGGATGACCCCCGGCGGCGAGACCTGTGCCCTAGACGGATGAGTCCCGCGGCGGGAGATGCGCCCGCTGCCGGGAGGGGAACCGCCCTGGCGCGCCCAAGAATGGTGAGTGTGACCTTCTCCCCTCTTGCCACCTTCGCCATGGACGTGGCCCGGCGCGGCGGCGCACACCTCCTCTCACTGCTGCCAGCCGCGCCCGATGCCAAGGGCATCGAGTACAAGGGCCCCACCGATCTGGTCACGCGGGCTGACAGGGAGGTGGAGGCCCTGATCAGCGAACGGGTGCGCGCCGTCTATCCGGATCATGGCCTCCTGGGGGAGGAGGGGACGGTGCGGGCGGGCGAGGACTACCGCTGGATCATCGACCCGCTGGACGGTACCACCAATTTCGCCCACGGCTTACCGTGGTTCGCCGTTTCGCTGGCCGTTGAACACCGGGGGACGATCGTCATAGGGGTGGTCTATCACCCGGCGACAGACGAGCTCTTCTGCGCCGAGCGAGGGAAAGGCGCATGGTTGACCACGCGGGGCGGGGAGCCAGTGCGGCTGGCCGTCTCCGCCACCGAGGATCTGGGGGCGGCGCTGCTGGCCACGGGGCTGCCCGGCCGGGAGCGCCGCCCGGCGCACCTGCGGACGATCCCAGTATTCCTGCAGCGGGCGCGGGAGGTGCGGATGACAGGCTCCGCCGCCATCCACCTGGCCTACGTTGCCGCCGCCCGCCTGGACGGGTTCTGGGAGCCGGGGTTGAACCTGTGGGATGTGGCCGCGGGGATGCTCCTGGTGGAGGAAGCCGGGGGCCGGGTCACCGACCTGCGGGGCGGGCCCTTTGGCGCGGGAGACATCCTGGCCACCAATGGGCGCCTGCACGGCGCCATGCTGGAGGTGCTGACTACCGAGGCCTGAGGGCCGTGCGCTACACTGGAGCTACGTCGGGCCCGTGAGGTGAGGACGATGGCCCTTCATCCGCAGGCTGTGGAGCGGCCGTGGGTCAGGTTTTATGACGACGGGGTGCCCGCACAGCTCACCTACCCCGACCTCCTGCTGCACCAGGTTCTGGAGGAAAGTGCCCGCAGGCACCGGCGCCTGACCGCGCTGCTCTTCTTCGGCCGCCGCATGACCTACGCGGAGCTGGATGCGCTGGTCGCGCGGTTCGCCGCGGGGCTGCAGCGGTTGGGCGTGCGCCAGGGGACACCCGTCTCCCTGCACCTACCCAACTGTCCTCAGTTCGTCATCGCCTACTACGGGATCCTCAAGGCGGGCGGCGTGGCCGTCCCGCACAACCCCCTCTACACGGAGCGGGAGATCGAGTACCAGCTTCGGGACGCAGGCGTGGAAGTGGCGGTGACGCTCACCCAGTTCTACCCGCGGGTGGCCGCAGCAGCACAGCGGGTAGGGGTGCGTCACGTGATCTACACCCCCATCCATCAGTACATGCCGCCGCACCTGCGGCTGCTCTACCCCCTCAAGGCCCGCCGCGAGGGACAGTGGGTGCAGGTGCGGCCTGCCCCCGGAGTGCTGCCGTTTGCCGCCCTGCTGGCGGAGGGGCGGCCGCAGCCGGTGACGGTAAGCCCCGATGACCCTGCGCTTTACCAGTACACCGGAGGGACCACCGGGGTGCCCAAGGCCGCCGTGCTCACGCACCGCAACCTGGTGGCCAACCTGCTGCAGGCCGTGGCCTGGTACGGCGGAGGTGAACATGCGGGGCAACGGGCCATGGCCGTTCTCCCCTTCTTCCACATCTACGGGATGACCGCGGTGCTGAACTTCTCCCTCCGCCTGGGGATGACCATCATCCTGATCCCGCGGTTCGACCCGGAGATGGTCCTGCGTGCAATTGACCGCTGGCGGCCCACGGTCTTCCACGGCGTGCCCACCATGTACGCGTCCCTGCTCAACCACCCTCGCCTGGTCCGCACCGACATGCGCTCCATCCGCACCTGCATCAGCGGTGCCATGGGCCTCCCCCAGGAGGTGCAGCGCCGCTGGGAGGCGGCTACGGGTGGCCGGCTGGTGGAGGGGTACGGGTTGACGGAGGCGTCCCCCATCACCCACTGCACGCCGGTCTACGGCCACCGGAGGGTCGGCAGCATTGGGGTCCCCTTCCCCGACACGGACGCGCGGGTGGTGGATGCGGAGAGCGGGCGAGTCCTTTCTCCGGGGGAGGTGGGCGAGCTGGCGGTGCGCGGCCCCCAGGTGATGCGCGGGTACCTCAACCGACCGGAGGAGACCGCGGCCGCCCTGCGCGAGGGCTGGCTCCTGACCGGGGACATGGCCCGGATGGACGAGGATGGATTCTTCTACATCGTCGACCGGAAGAAGGAGATGATCAACGTCGGCGGCCTGAAGGTCTTCCCCCGGGAGGTGGAGGAGGTACTCTACGAGCACGCCGCCGTGCGCGAGGCGGCGGTGATCCCCGCGCCCGACCCGCTGAAGGGCGAGGTGGTCAAGGCCTATGTGGCGCTGAAGACGGGCGCTACGGCCACAACCGACGAGCTCATCGCCTTCTGCCGGCAGCGGCTGGCGCCCCACAAGGTCCCGCGGGCCGTGGAGTTTCGCGACGCCCTGCCCAAGACGCTCATCGGCAAGATCCTGCGGCGGGCGCTGCTGGAAGAGGAGCGTCGCGGGGTAACGTAAGGCCTGCATGGCCGAGCCGAACCCACCGGGGTGGTCGCGGCTGGCGGTTGCGCTTGGCGCCCTCCTCCTCTACGCTTGCGGCCCGCCTGCGACCGCACCACCTGCCGCCCACAGGCGCCCCGTTTCCCCGGTTCTGCAGGCCACCTTTGTCACCGCCTGGGGAGGCGTCCCTCCCACCAGTCTCTTCAGCCACCCGGCCGGCGTGGCCGTGGACGGCACAGGCGCCCTCTACGTGGCCGACACAGGCCGAAACCGTATCCTGAAGTTCAGCCCATCGGGCGCACCGGCGGCGACGTGGAGAGGGGCCGGCGATGGGTCACTCCTGCACCGGCCGTCGGGGCTGGCCGCAGACGGGGCGGACAACATCTATGTCGCCGATACCGGCAACCACCGGATCATCAAGTTCACCCCGGCGGGGAGCGCCCTGGCCGTCTATGGCGGCCCGGGCGGGGAAGCGGGCCGGTTCAACGCGCCCGCCGCTGTGGCCGTTGATGCGGAGGGCAATCTCTACGTCGCTGATACGAAGAATCACCGCGTCCAGAAGCTAAGCCCCGCGGGGGCCGTCCTCAAGGTCTGGGGCGCGTACGGTTTCGCGCCGGGGCAGTTCAACGCTCCAGCGGGGGTGGCGGTGGATAGGGCAGGGCACATCTACGTGGCCGACACCTGGAACCACCGCGTTCAGAAATTTGCCCGGGACGGCGTGCTGCTGCGGCAGTGGGGGGCTCTTCCCGCCCAGGTGCTGAAGCACCCCCAGGCCCTGGCCGCCGACGGCAGCGGGCACCTCTTCATTGCAGACCAGGGTAACTTCCGCGTGGTCCGGGTGGACCGTCAGGGCGGGGTCGCCGCCGTCTGGCGGGTATCTCCGGCGGCGGTGTTGGAGGATGTGGCTGTGGACCCCGCTGGGGCGATCGCTGTGGCTCTGACTGAGCGCGGCGTGCCGCTCGTGCGCAGAATCAGTGCTGTTGGTGTTGCCCGCCAGGAACTGCGGGGGTTCGCGTCGGTCAGGGGCATCGCGGTGGACTCCGCGGGGACCCTCTACGTGGCCGACTGGCGAAACCAGGAGATCCGTCGCTTCGATGCTGCGGACCAACCCGCTGGCCGCTGGCGTGTCGAATTCCCCGGTGACCTCGCCGTCGACAGCCAGGGTCGCGTCTACGCCGTAGAGCGGGGACGGCACCGCATCGTCAGCTTCGATGCCACAGGACGGGTTCTGCAGGCCTGGAGGGGGCCGGCCGCCCTGGAGAGCGGCTTTCAAGACGGTTCCATCGCGGTGGACGGCAGGGGCCGTCTGTACCTGGCGGATCCCCTCTATCACCAGGTGCAGGTGTTCGCCCCCGGGGGCTGCTACCTCGGCCGGTGGGGCGTCTGGGGTCCGGCGACGGGACAACTCTACCAGCCTCGTGGGATCGCCGTCGATCAGGCCCGGAATGTCTATGTAGCTGAGCCTCTCCTGGACCGCGTGCAGGTGTTCAGGTTGAGGGGATTGCCCGAGTAGCTGCCGGTCAAGCTGGGGGAAGAACGGCCCGGGCATGGAATTGTATCAGCGGTGACCTCTTCCGTTGCGGCGTGCCATCTGGATCTTCGCACCCATCCTCCTGCTGCTGGTCGTCATTTCCCGCACCGCGGAGCTGAACACGCTGGCACGCATCTTACTCACCGCCCACCCGGGCTGGCTGGTGGCGGCACTTGGCCTGCAGGTGGTGTTCGCCCTCAACCAGGGAGCGTTCTACCAGGCGGTCTTCCGACTGCTGGACACGGCGGTGTCGCTGGGGACGGCGGTCTGGCTGGCGCTGGTGATGGCCTTCGGGAGCCTGGCCACGCCCGTGGGTGCCACGGCGGGGGTGGCCTTCTTCGTGGTGGCGGCCCGCGACCGCGGGCTGTCGCCGTCGCGCGCGTTGCTGGCGAGTCTGAGCTACTACTTCTTTGATTATGCTGCGCTCCTGGTCGTCCTTCTCGCCGGGGCGGCGGTTCAGCTGGTGCAGCGCGACCTGCAGCCGTCGCAGCTCACAGCCCTCGTGGTCTTTGCGGCGGTGATGGCGAGCGGCACGGGTCTGGCCATCCGCCTGATCGCCGTCCCGACGGCCCTCTCCCGCTGGATGATGCGCATGGCCGGCGTGCTTAACTGGGTGAGCCGGGGGCTGCGGCGCCCTCCCGCCATCTCCCGCGAGCGGCTAGCGCGGTGGGTGCACGAGGTGCAGGAGGTAGTGGCCGCAGTGCGGGCCCGTCCCCGCCACGCCCTTCGCCCCGCCCTGCACGCGCTGGGGGTGCAGGCTGTCGGCCTTGCTACCCTGAGCGTGGTCTTCCGGGCCATCGGGGAGGCGCTTCCCCCAGGGGTGCTGGTCGCCGGCTACGCTGTGGGTACCTTTCTCATGATCGTCTCCATCACCCCCTCCGGCGCGGGAGTGACGGAGGGAGGTATGATTGTTACCTTTAGCTCGCTGGGGGTCCCCCTGGAGACGGCGGTGGCCGGCGCACTGCTGTTCCGCCTGGTCGCCTTCTGGTTGCCCATGGTGGCAGGGTTCCTCTCCCTGCACGCCTACCCGGCCCGCGCCAGCGGTGGGGGTTCGGCCTAGGCGGCCGTTTCCGGGGAAGTCGGTACCTGTGGCGCCAGGTGGGCGTGGGAGAAGGCTCCGCTCTCTCTGGTTGGGACGCGGACCGCGTGCAGGCTGACGGTCCCTCTGCCAGCCCAGGAGATGCCGTGCAGGCCCGCGAAAGGGTTCCCGGGCCCCCGGCGGGATAGACGCCGGTTGCCCTCGAGTGCAGTGAAGACGGAGTGGTGACGATGACGTGGCTGCGCAGGCTGGGAGGGCTGTTCCGCGGCGGTGGGGGTGAAGAGGGCAATACCGGCGCCCTGGTCTTCTACGTCCGCTGTGACCACTGCGGCGAGGTCATCCGCGTTCGCGCCGATCGGCGCTCCGAGCTCCTTCAAGAGTTCGACCAGGGGGTCTCCGGCTACAGCCTGCACAAGGACGTCCTGGGGACGCGCTGCAATCGCGTGCTGCGGATGCACGTGGGGTTCGACCTCCAGTACCGGGTGATCTCGCAGGAGATCGAAGGGGGCCGCTTCGCCACGGCGGAGGAGTACCGTGCGGCGGCTGGAGGCAGGCCGGGCTGACAGATCCGGCCCAGCGGGCATCTGACACTCACAAGCGGCCTGGCTGACCACACCTGCAGGCTGAAGAAAGAAGGGAAGGGTACATGCCTCGATGGGTCGTCCTTCTCGCACTTCTCGGGATAACGGCTCTGCTCATCCCAATGGCGCCCCAGCCTGCGACTGCGCAGGCGGCGACCACGTTGATTCAAGGCCTGGGTGAAGAGCCCGAAAATATCGATCCCCAGCGGACGAACCGCTTCCACTCGCTCATTGTGCTCAGTTATGTCGTCGAACCGCTTTTTACGCTGGACAAGGACTTCAAGGTTGTGCCGCTGCTCGCTGAGTCCTACGCTTGGTCTGCAGACAAGAAGACGCTGCGCGTCGTTCTGAAGCGAGACCTGACATTTCACAACGGTGCTCCGGTGACCTCAGCCGACGTCAAGGCTACGTTCGAGCGGTATATCACCGTATCGCCGCTGTCGTCGTATCTCCGCCCTCGCACGGGCGGTATCGTGGGTATGGATACTCCTGATCCGCGCACCATCATCTTTCGCTTCGCCCAGCCCAAGCCGCTAGCCATGATCTCTGATCTGGCCGACGCGCACACGGGTATTCTGCCCGCATCGTTCATTGCCAGCACACCGTCCACAGACATCGGCATCCGGGCGCTCATCGGCACCGGACCGTTCATGTTCAAGGAGTGGATCCCGGGAGACCGAATCGTCCTGGAGCGGTATGACAAGTACCGCTGGGGTCCGGCCTTCTCCCCCAACCGCGGGCCGGCGTACTTCCAGCGAATGATCTTCCGCATCATCCCCGAGGATGCCACCATGACGGCGGAAGTTGAGGCCGGCAACGTGGACCTGACCTTTGACGTAACTCCTGCGGGACTGCAACGCCTGCGTGCCAACCCCAATGTGGTCGTGATGCAGGCGCCCACCTACAGCGTGCAGTACCTGGTTCTGAACATGGAGCGCTGGTTCTTCCAAAACGCCAAGGTACGTCAGGCCATCGCGCACAGCATCGATAAAGAGGCGATCGCCCGCGCTGCCTGGCTAGGAGTGGGCCGGCCGGTGGATGGGCTGATCAACGAGGCGACCATCGGCTACTGGCCGGGAGTGAAGCAATATGCCTACAGGTACGATGTAGAACGCGCCAAGGCGCTTCTTGCGGAGGCAGGATGGCGCCCGGGACCCGACGGGATCCTGCGGAAGGATGGAGACCGCTTCGAGGTTACGCTCATCACCTTCTCGAACATCGACCAGTGGCGCCGGGCGGGAGTTATTGTGCAGAGCCAGCTGAAGCAGGTGGGCATCGATGTGAAGGTGGAGACGGCGGAGGTGGGCGCGACCTACGACCGCGCCCGCGCGGGGGCCTTCGACATAGGCATCTTCCGGAACACCTGGTGGCTGGGCCAGCCGTACCTGTACTTCCTGACGCATTCGTCGAACATCCCCTCCAGCAATTTTTCACGTTGGCCCAACTCCTTGTTGGACAGGCTGCTGGAGACCGCCGGAAATGCCGTCGATGATGCGGAGAGAGAGCAAGCGCTGAACCGGGTGCAGCGGATCATCATCGAGTCTGCGGTCTGGGTACCGCTGGTGTCGAACACCAGCCTATTGGCTGCGAAGAAGTCTGTGGGCGGTCTGGAGGTACTGGGCTCCCACCCCTGGTGGCCGGTACACCTGCGCGCGCTGGCGCTGCGGCGGAAGTAGGTCTTTCCTGCGGAGATGATTCGCTACATCCTCCGCAGGTTGCTGGCGCTGATACCTGTGGTACTCGGGGTCACCCTCATCGTCTTCAGCCTGCTGCATCTGACGGGTGACCCCGTTCGCCTCCTCTTCGGACTGAATGTGCCGGAGGAGCTGGTCCAGCAACGTCGGAAGGAGCTGGGCCTGGATCGCCCCGTTCTCGTCCAGTATGTCCGGTGGCTGGCTCGCGCCGCGCGTGGAGACTTCGGATTGTCCATCACCACGGGGGACCGGGTGGCAGCCATGATCCGTCCCCGTATCTGGCCGACGCTGGAGCTGACGGTCCTGGCGCTTCTGGTGACGCTGGCGGTCAGCCTGCCGGCGGGAGTAATCTCGGCGATTCGCCGCAACACGGCTATGGACAATGTGTCCCGGCTGGCGGCTCTGTTTTGGGTCTCGATGCCCACCTTTTGGCTCGGTCTGCTGTTCATCTTGATCTTTGGAGTCTGGTTGGGCCTGCTCCCCATCTCCGGCCGCGCGGAGAATCCCTGGTCCTGGGAGGGGCTGCGCACGCACATCCTCCCCGTGCTTACCCTGGGATTGCCCCCGGCTGCGCTGTTCACTCGCCTAACCCGGTCCAGCATGCTGGAGGTCATCGGGGAGGAGTATGTGCGCACCGCGCGCAGCAAGGGGCTCGACGAGTGGAGCGTGATCGTGCACCATGCGTTGCGCAACGCCCTGATACCCATCTTGACGCTGGCAGGCCTGCGGCTGCCCTGGCTATTCGGCGGCGCCGTGATTACCGAAACCGTGTTCGCCTGGCCGGGCATGGGACGCCTACTGGTGGATTCCGTGCTCAAACGGGATTATCCGGTTGTTCAGGGCATCGTTATGTTCATGGCGGTTCTGGTGGTGCTGAGCAGTCTCATCGTCGATGTGCTCTACGCCTATGCGGACCCTCGCATACGATACGAGTAAGGTGGCGCCTCAGCCTGTACGCTCACCACTTCAGTGGTGGCTCAGGCGGATGGGACGTTCCCGCCTGACGGTCGCTGGGTTAGTCGTGGTCCTGGGCATTGTGATTGCGGCCCTCCTGGCACCCATCATCGCCCCTTATGATCCCGTTGCCCTGGACATCGAGGCACTGCTGGTACCGCCCGGAAGGGCGCACCCGCTCGGCACGGACGAGCTGGGGCGGGATATCCTTAGCCGCATCGTCTTCGGGGCTCGCTACGCTCTGCTCATCGGCGTGGCCGTGGTACTCATCGAGGCTGTGATCGGCATTGTGCTCGGCTCGTGCGCTGCCTATTTTGGTGGCTGGCTGGATGTGGTACTTATGCGCATTGTCGACATCATGCTGGCCGTGCCCACGTTAGTGCTGGCGCTGGCCATTGCTGGCGTTCTGGGCGGTGGGCTGGGGAACATGATCCTGGCTATCGGCGTCACGGGGTGGCGGGAGTTTGCGCGTCTGATGCGCGGCCAGGTGCTGGTCATCCGCACGTCGACCTACGTGGAGGCCGCCAGGGCGCTGGGGGGGCGTGATCTGCGGATCCTGGTGCGTCATATTCTGCCCAATGCCCTGGGCACCATCATCGTGTTCACGACGCTGGAGATGCCCACAGCGTTGCTCTGGGCTGCCTCCCTGAGCTTTCTGGGGCTGGGCGCGCAACCCCCCACCCCCGAGTGGGGCGCCATGGTGGCCGAAGGGCGGGGGTTCATCGGCCAGGCCTGGTGGGTGTCCACGTTTCCGGGCCTGGCCATCATGACCACGGTCCTCGGGTTCAACTTCCTGGGAGATGGGTTGCGCGACATGCTCGATCCGCGCACTGCCCGGATGGCGTAGGCCCGCCTGCGGAGCGGGTTGATGGGGACACCTGAAGATCTCCTGGCAGAGATTGCCTCTCGTGGCGATGAGGTCGTGGCACTGTGCCGCCGTCTGATTCAGGCCCCCACTGAGAATCCGCCCGGCGATGTGAGCGGGGCGGCTGCCCTCACTGCTGAGGCGCTGCGTAGCTGGGGGATCGATCCTGCGTGGCACGAGCCCTCACCGGGCCGCGTCTCCCTTGTGGCTGCCATAGGTCCACAGAGCGGGCGGACGCTGATCCTCAACGGGCATCTGGATGTGGTTCCTGCCGGGGATCCGAGCCGATGGACCCATCCGCCGTTCTCCGGGGATGTGCTCGATGGCTTTATCTGGGGACGTGGTTCTGTGGACATGAAGGGAGGTGTGGCCGCGCTGCTTGGCGCTGTACATGTCCTGACACGCGTGGATCTCCCCGGACGCATCATCCTGGTGCTGGTTGCCGACGAGGAAACTGGCGGTCGCTGGGGGACCCGGTGGTTGCTGGAACAAACCGGGCTGAGGGGGGATGGCTGCCTGATCGCAGAGCCATCAGGGCCTGAGGTGTCTACCATCGGTCAGCGCGGTGCCCTCTGGCTCCGCCTGCGAGCCTGCGGCACCCCGGCGCACGGCAGCTTGAGTCCCTATGTAGGAAGGAACGCCCTGGTCAGCATCATGGACGCCCTTCGGCCAGTGATGGACCTGGCTGGCCGCAGGGGGAACTGCCCGCCCGAACTTGCACCGATCCTCGCGGAGTCCAAGAGGTGGATGGCCTCGCATGTGGGCGAATCCGCAACCGCGGCACTCGACCACGTCACCGTGAACCTGGGCGTCCTGCGAGGGGGAACCAAGATCAACGTGGTCCCCGAGGAGGCCACCGCTGAGGTCGACATTCGCGTACCCTTGGGATGTTCAACGTCAGCCCTCCGAGCAGAGCTGACGGCAGCGCTTGAAGGAACCGGCGTGGAGGTGGAGACCCTGGACCTCGCCGAGCCTAACTTTACTCTGCCCGATGCGCATATCGCCGGGGCGCTGGCCGCCGGTGTCACCGAGATCCTGGGTAAACCCCCCGCCTTCCTCCTCCAATGGGCCACCAGTGACGCCCGCCACTTCCGCGCGGCGGGCATCCCTGTTGTCCAGTACGGCCCGTTCGGTCGGGGCATCCACGGCTACGACGAGGCTGTACCCGCTGACGAAGTCGTCCGCTGCGCGCAGGTCTATGCGGCGACCGCATGGGCCTTTCTCCGTTCCCGGGAGTTGCCGCAGGGTTCAGGTGGAAGGTGACCTAGTGGCCTGCCTGCAGGTCAGGTCCCCCAGGTCAGTACGCACGCACCCCAGGTGAACCCGCCGCCAAATGCCACCAGCACCACATGATCGCCCGCCTTCAGCCTCCCATCGCGGCGGGCTTCCCAAAGGGAGATGGGCACCGACGCTGCCGAGGTGTTGCCGTAGCGCTCGATGGTGCAGACGAATCGTTCCAGGGGCAGGTGCATGGCATGGGCCACCGCCTCGATGATCCGCTGGTTGGCCTGATGGGGGACGATCCACTCCACGTCGTCCAGGGTCAGGTGGGCCCGGCGGACGGCGGTCTCGATGGCCTGGGGCACCACCCGCACGGCGAGCTTGAACAGAAGCCGTCCGTCCATGCGCGGGTAGTGGAGTCGCCGCTCGATCACCTGGCGGCTGTAGGGCAGGCGGCTGCCGCCTCCGGGGAGCTTGAGGATGTCGCCCGCCGATCCGTCCGCGCCCAGCACCGTGGACAGCACGCCTCCGCCCTGGCGGGATGGCCCCAGCACCGCAGCGCCAGCCCCGTCACCCACCAGCACGCATAGCGTGCGGTCGGTCCAGTCCACCAGCTTGCTCAGGACTTCCGCGCCGACGACCAGCACGTACCGGGCGACGCCGGCACCAATGAGCGCCGTGGCGGTGGCCAGGCCGTAGATGAATCCGGAGCAGGCGGCGAGCAGGTCGGTTGCTGCGGCCTGCTTTGCCCCCAATCGCTCCTGCAGGATGCACGCCGTGGCGGGGAAGAGCATGTCCGGAGTAGTGGTGGCACAGATGATGAGGTCCAGCTCCTCCGGCCGAACGCCGGCGTCCGCCAGAGCGGCCCGGGAGGCGGGAAGCGCCAGGTCGGAGGCCGCCTGGTCCGGTTCGGCGATGTGACGCACCCGGATGCCGGTCCGTTCGACAATCCACTGGTCGGAGGTGTCGACCAGGCGGGCCACGTCGTCGTTGGTCATCTCCCGCTGCGGCACGTAGGTGCCCAGGCCCAGCACCGCCGCGCGGACCACAGACCGCGGTCGGTCCGTCGCCGGGGTACCGGTCAGTAGTCGCGGTGTTAGCTGACCAGACGCCATATCCCCCTCGATGGTTCCTCGTCGACCGCACCATCCCTGCTGCATGCCTGGAGCACTTTGGCCGCGGCGGGCCTCACGCCCGCCTTCGGTTCCGGCGGCGCTTCCCGGATGGTCCCACCGGGGAAAGACAGGCTGAGACGGGGGTGATCCGGGTGGGAGCGGCGAATCCAGCACTGCTGTGAGGGCAGGACCAGGAGGGACACCGGAGACGCCAGCGCCTGCTGCTGTTACACCTGCCCAGTGGCGGGAGCTCATCCGGCGTGGAGAGTGGACCAAACCCACGGCTGGTCTGGCCCCGGGTTATGCCCAGGCCAACCTGGTTGTACTCCCCAGGGCCCAGGCCTACGACTTCCTGGTCTTCTGTCAACGGAACCCCAAGCCCTGCCCCCTCCTGGAGGTCACAGACGCCGGGGATCCCCGCCCTCGGTACACTGCGCAGGGAGCAGACCTGCGTACCGATCTTCCCAGGTACCGGATCTACCAGCACGGAGTGCTTTCGGACGAAACGGGCGACCTGAGCGATCTATGGACCGAAGACCTCGTAGCCTTCCTGCTGGGATGCAGCTTCACCTTCGAGCATGCCATGATGCGTGCGGGCATCCCCGTACGCCACGTGGAGCAGGGAGTGAACGTCCCCATGTACGTCACGACGATTCCCTGCAGACCGTCCGGTCCCTTTGCCGGCCCCATGGTGGTCAGCATGCGTCCGGTTGCCGCTCACCTGGTCCCCAGGGCGGTGCAGGTGACGTCCCGCTATCCGCTGGCGCACGGAGGACCCCTTCATATCGGCGACCCGGAAGCCATTGGCATTCGGGATCTCCACAAGCCCGATTTCGGCGACCCGGTGCAGATACGCGCGGGGGAGGTCCCGGTGTTTTGGGCCTGCGGGGTGACCCCCCAGGCCGTCGCCCTTCATGCCCGCCTGGGCCTCCTCATCACGCACGCCCCCGGGCACATGTTCATCACGGACCTGCCGGATGAGGAGCTGGCCCTGGCGTAGGCCTGGGAGCAGTCAGGATCACTTGGTGATGGCAGTGTGTGGAGTCAGGAGAAGGGGCCTACTCCTCTGGGGGCGTGAGCTCGTTTAGCCGGTCTCGCTGGAGCGAGGCGAGGTCACGCTCGGCGGGATCGCCATAGCCGCCCCCGCCGGGAGTTCTGATGACCAGGGTATCGCCTGCCGAAAGGACGATGGTTCCCTTGCCCCGCAGCCGCTCCCACCGGCCATCTCCCCGACGCACCCAGTGGTCTCCCAATCCGCCGGGCCCACCGCCGGCCAGACCCCAGGGCGGGATGCGGGTGCGCTCCGCAAGGACGGAGACCGTGGCCGAGGGCGCCAGTAGCGTCCAGGACCGCTCAATGCCGCACCCGCCCCGCCATTTGCCCCGTCCCCCTGTCCCGGGTCGCAGCTCATACCGCTCGAACCGCACCGGGTAGTACTGTTCCATGGCCTCGACAGGAGTGTTGAGCGTGTTGGTCATATTGCAGTGGATCCCATCGACGCCGTCCCCTCCCGGCCTCCCACCCGAGCCTCCCCCGATGGTCTCGTAGTAGACCCAGACCCGCCCCCGACCCGGATCGTAGCCGCCCGCCATGACGTTGTTCATGCTGCCGTTGCTGGCGGCGGGGATGCGGTCCGGGATCGCTCTGGCCAGAGCCCGGAAGAGGACGTCGGCAATGCGCTGGGATGTCTCCAGATTCCCCCCGGCTACGGGTGCCGGCCGCTGCGGGTTCACCAGTGTGCCTTCCGGCGCGCTCACCGTGACGATTCGCAGGATCCCTTCGTTCATGGGAATGGATGGGTCCAGGATGCACTTGATGGCGAAGTAGACAGCAGAAAGCGTGACCCCGAACACCGCATTGAGAGGCGCGTCCACCTGGGGATCTGTCCCATTGAAGTCCACATGCACCTTCCCCCGGTCCACGGTGACGGCGACGCGGATCCAGGCGGGTTCCTGGCGAGTCCCCGTGTCCTCCAGACAGTCCTCCCCGCGGTAGACCCCCTGGGGCAGAGACGTCAGGTCCTGCCGGGCAAGGCGCTCGCTGTGGGCGATGATCGCCTCCCAGCTCGCCTGCACCACGTCGGTTCCGTACCGTCCCACCAGCTCAAGGATCCGGCGGGCTCCAAGGTTGTTGGCGGCGATCTGCGCACGCAGATCACCCATGGTGGTATCCGGAAGCCGTACGTTACTGCAGACAAGGGCCAGGACGTCGTGAGCCAGTTCGCCCCGCTGCAGCAGCTTCACCGGAGGGATGACCACGCCTTCCTGCAAGAGTTCAGACGCATCGCCGGTGATGCTCCCGGGAGCTCTACCTCCTACGTCCACGTGGTGGGCCTTATTGGCGCTGTAGGCAATGAGTTTTCCCTCGGCGAAGACCGGGGTGATCAGGGTGATGTCGTTAAGGTGCGTCCCGGCCAGGTGCGGGTCGTTGAGCATGATCACGTCACCGTCATCCAGGCGGATGCGTTCCCGGGCCAGGTGGGCCAGGACGTTCCTCACTCCCCAGGGCAATGACCCGAGATGCACGGGAATGTGCTCCGCCTGGGCGATGAGGTCTCCCCGGGCGTCGAACAGAGCGCAGGAGTGATCCATGCGCTCCTTGATATTGGGGGAGTATGCACTGTTCCGCAGCGCCACGCCCATCTCCTCCGTGGCGAATGTCAGCGCATTGCGCACCACCTCCACGGTGATGGGATCCACCCGCACGCCCTTCACCTCGTCCCCTGGTGGCCCGGCGCGCGCTGCAGGCGCAGGTTTCCTCCCTCGTCCACCGCGACCTTCCACCCCGGAGGGACCACGGTGGTGGCATCGTACTGCTCAATGATTGCCGGGCCCTCCACGTCCCGGGCAGGGTGGAAGAGCGGTCGCCAGTACACCGGGGTAGAGGCCCACCCGGTGGCCTCGAAGTACACGGGCCGCTCTGCCATCTGAGCGTCCCCTCGCGGCTGGAGGGAGGTCGGCGTGTGGGCCTGCGCAGGCCATAGCGCCGGCTTCTCGGTGATCCCCGTGGCGGTGAGCCTGAGGTTTACCACCTCCACCGGCTCGTTTTCCGCGGCGTATCCATAGACCTCCGCATGCCGCCGGTGGAAGGTCCGTGCCGCCGTGCGGAGGGCGTTGGTATCCAGCGCCGACCGGGCAGGGATGGTGATCTCATACGACTGGCCCAGGTAGCGGAGGTCCAGGTGCCGCTGCAGGAGCACTCGATCCTCCGGAATGCCCTCGCGCCGCAGCTGTGCGGCAGCGGCCCGTTCCAGCTCACGGAACGCCTTCTCCAGGACTGCGGGATCGGCCTGCGCCGCCAGGCAGATAGCGCTGCGAACGTAGTCGTGCTTGAAGTCGCTGACCACCAGGCCGAGGGCGGAGAACACCCCCGGGGCCGCCGGAATGACCACCTCCCGGACGCCCAGTTCCTCGGCCAGGAAGGCGGCGTGCATGGGCCCCGCGCCACCGAAAGCCACCAGCACCATGCTCCGGGGGTCGTACCCGCGCTCCAGGGACACCAGGCGGAGAGCCCGGACCATCTGGGTGTTGACGATCTGGAGCATGCCCGCGGCTGCCGCCACGGGGTCCAGCCCCAGGCGGTCGGCGATCTTCTCCCGCAGCACCTTCGCGGATAGGGATGGCACAACAGGCATCTCGCCACCGAGCAGCCCCTTCGGGTTCATCCTCCCCAGGAGCAGGTTGGCATCGGTGACCGTGGGATCTTCCCCTCCCAGACCGTAGCAGGCCGGGCCCGGGTAGGCGCCGGCACTCAGGGGCCCGCAGCGGAGTCCCCCTGCTGGGTCCAGCCAGGCGATCGTTCCTCCTCCCGCGCTGACCTCGGCCAGATCAATGAAGGGGAACCGGACGGGATATCCACTCCCCTTGACGATGCGGCCGCTATGCACCCTTCCCCCGACCTCGTACTCCGTCACCACCTGGGGAAGGCCACCGATGATCGCGCCGGCTTTGGCGGTGGTCCCCCCCATGTCGAAGCTGAGGATGGAGCTGGCTCCCAGCAGGGTGCCCAGGTGGGCGGAGGCCACTACCCCCGCTGCCGGGCCGGACTCGATGGTGGCCGCGGGCAGGGTGGCCGCTTCCTCTACAGTGGCCAGCCCGCCATTGGACTGCATGACGTGGATCGGGCAGGTCAGCCCGAGCTCCCCCGCCTTCTCCTTGAGGCGCCGCAGGTAGCTGGAGATCACAGGAATGAGCAAGGCATTGACCACCGTGGTGCTGGTGCGCTCGTACTCGCGGTACTCGGGGTTTACCTGGGATGAAATGACCACAGGAATGCGGGGCAGGTGTTCCTGCAGGATGCGCCTGGCCGCCACCTCGTGTGCCGGGTTGGCATAGGCGTGGAGGAAGCAGACGGCCACGGCCTCGATCCCTTCTTCCTGCATCCTCCCGGCGATCCGGCGCAGCTCCCCTTCATCCAGGGGAAGAACAACCTCACCCTGCGCATCCATCCTTTCGGGCACGGTGAACCGGTGTCGGCGTTCCACCAGGGGCGCAGGGCGCTTAAAGAAGAGGTCATAGAGGTCGGGCCGGCGCTGCCTGCCAATCTCCAGGACGTCGCGAAATCCCTGGGTGGTCACCAGCGCCCCCCTGGGCAGGCGGAGGCCCTTCTGCCCCAGCAGGAGGTTGGCGCCGATGGTGGATGCGTGGATGAGGACAGCAGAGGAGAGCACGGCCTCCCATGCCCTACCGGGGCCCGAGAGAAAACGCCGGATCGCTTCCATCACCCCTTCGGCCGGATCGGTGGGTGTGGAAGGGACCTTGATCAGGGATGTTTCGCCGGTGTGCTCGCGGAAAGCGACCAGATCCGTGAACGTTCCGCCGACGTCGACACCGATCCGTATCATGGAAGACGGTAGCTGGCAGGTCTGTAGCGAAGATGATTGTACAATATATGTAGTTCCCCATGCAGGAACGGCGGGGGACACGTCATGGGGTGAGGCGAAGCGAACGGACGGTCGGGATGAGTACGGGAAGGGGGGAAGCGGGATGAAAGCGATCTTCCGAGAGGGGTTTGGCCCTTTCCTGGCCATGTTCCTTCTGGGGTTGATGGTCTCGGTGCCACTGCGTGCCGGGCCTGCGGGAGAGGTTACGGTCGGCGCTGTCTACCCCCTCAGCGGTGCCCTGGCCTCCACGGCCAAGCTGTCCAGAGACGGCATCGAATTCGCCGTGGACATCATCAACAAACGCTACGATCTCGCCCTTCCCCTGGCCAGGAGCGAGGGGCTTCCCAACCTGGGTGGCGCTAAGATCCGGGTCATCTTCGGGGACACTCAGGGCTCGCCGGAGGTCGGGCGCGCGGAGACTGAGCGCCTGATCACCGGTGAAAAGGTTGTGGCCGTGGTGGGCGCATATCAGAGCGCCGTCACCGCCACAGCCAGCATGGCCGCCGAAAGGTTGAGCGTGCCCTTCCTCAACCCGGACTCCACCTCGCCTACGCTCATCCAGCGAGGGTTTGAGTGGTTCTTTCGGGCCACCCCTGACGACGACATCATGAGCAAGAACTTCTTCGACTTCCTCAAAGACCTGGAGACGAAGAAGGGCGTCAGGGTACGGACCGTGGCCCTGGTGTGTGAGAACACGTTGTGGGGGACCGACGTCTGCAAGTTCGAACGGAAGTACGCCAAGGACTACGGCTATGAGGTGGTTGCCGAGATGCTCTATCCGGCCCGCTCCACCGACCTGTCCAGCGAGGTGCAGCGCTTGAAGGCGGTCCGCCCCGACGTGGTCTTCATGGCCTCCTATATCTCTGACGCCATCCTCTACACCCAGACCATGCAGAAGCTGGACTTCAACACTCAGGCCATTCTGGCCATGGACGCCGGGCACGTGGATCCGGCTTACCTCAAGACGGTGGGCAAGAGCGGCAACTACGTCTTCAGCCGGGAAGTGTTCTCAGCCGACCTCGGGCAGCGCAAGCCTCTGGTGCGCCTGGTCAACGAAATGTTCAAGAAGCGCGCCGGTTACGACCTGGAAGGGACTTCTGCCCGGTCCTTCACGGCTATGTTCGTCCTGGCAGATGCCATCAACAGAGCGGCGTCGACTGAGCCTGCAGCCATCCGGAAGGCGTTGCGGGAGACCTACCTTTCCAGCGACAAGATCATCATGCCCTGGGGAGGGGTCCGGTTCGATGTTGCTACCGGACAGAACGTCCTGGGCCGCGGCATCATAGTGCAGATCCAGGACCTGAAATACTGGACCGTCTGGCCGTGGCACCTGGCCTCCCGGGACGTGATCTGGCCCATGCCCGCTTGGACACAGAGGAGGTAGCAGCGGGACGGCAGTGTGATCCTCCTCCAGGGCGTTGTCAACGGGGTCCTCCTGGGGCTGGTCTACGCCTTGATTGCGGCCGGCCTGAGCCTGATCTTCGGGCTCATGGAGATTGTCAACTTCGCCCATGGCCAGCACCTCATGCTGGCCATGTACGGAGCGTACTGGCTGGCTGTGTTGTACGGCGTGGATCCGCTGCTCTCCCTTCCTTTGTGGGCTTTCGCCCTCTTCCTGCTGGGCGTGGCCACGTACTGGCTGGTCATCGCTCGGGTGCTGCGCGCCCCAATGCTGGCGCAGATCTTCTCCACCTTCGGACTGGGGGTCTTCCTGCAGAGCCTGGCCCAATTCGTATGGTCTCCCGACTTTCGTCTGGTGCCCTCCCCTCTGGTGAAAGGACGGGTCGAGGCGTTCGGCCTGTTCGTAGGAATCCCGGAGCTGGTGGCCAGTATTGGTGCCGTGGTTGCTTTCTCCGTACTCTATCTCTTTGTCACGCGTACCGAGAGCGGCATGGCTCTCCAGGCTACCAGTGAGGACCGGGAGGCCGCGGCGCTGGTCGGCATCAACAGCCACCGCATGTTCGCTCTGGGGTGGGGGATGGGGCTGGCCTGCGTGGGCGTGGCGGGAGTACTCCTCAGCAACTTCTACTACATCTTCCCTGAGGTGGGGTTTCCTTTCGCTCTCATCGCGTACGTGGCCGTTGCCCTGGGAGGCTTCGGCAGCATTCCGGGCGCTTTCGTCGCGGGGATCATCATTGGCCTGACAGAAGTCCTGTCAGGACTCCTCATCGGTCCGGCGTACAAGTACCTGTTCGTGTTCCTGATCTACCTTGTCGTAGTGATCGTCCGACCTCAAGGACTTTTCGGGAGGTACTAGGTGGATAAGGGAGGGTCCAGGCCACCAGCCGACCCGGTTCCGTGGAAGGGCCTGTTGGCCTTCGTGGGAGTGGTGCTCCTGCTGGGATATCCTTTCGTCCTTACTGCTCCCTTCCCCCAGCACCTCATGATCCGCATCTTCCTCTTCGCCGCGCTGGCCCAGGCGTGGAATATCCTTGGCGGATACTGCGGCCAGATCTCCCTGGGACACGCGGTGTTCTTCGGGATCGGAGCGTACGCTTCGACCATGCTCCTGATCTACTGGCATCTCTCTCCCTGGCTGGGGATGCTGGCGGGGGTGGTTCTCTCCCTGGTCGCTACCTTAGTGATTGGCTACCCCACCTTTCGCCTTCGGGGGCACTACTTTGCCATTGCCACCATTGCCGTGGGAGAGATCGCCAGGGTGCTGGTGACCAACTGGCCTCTTGCCGGGGGCGCGGTGGGTCTCTATGTGCCCCTCCTGCGGGAGAGCCTGCGGACCTTCGAGTTCCACACCACCAAGGTTCCCTACTATTACATCAGCCTGCTCCTCTTCGTGGCGGTGACTGCCACCACAAGCTTCCTGGAGCACTCCCGTGCAGGCTACTACTTCCGGGCCATCAAGGCCGATCCCGACGCGGCCAGGAGCCTGGGCATTCCTATCCACCGCTACAAGCTTCTGGCCCTGGCTCTCAGCGCCGCCTTCACCGCCGTGGCCGGGTCCTTCTACGCCCAGTACGTCCTGTACATCGACCCTGAGAGTGTTCTCCCCCTGATGCTCTCGGTAATCATCTGTCTGGTAGCCGTGCTCGGTGGCGTGGGATCACTTTGGGGGCCTCTCTTGGGTGCCGTGGTGCTCATTCCCCTTTCCGAGGGCACGCGCGTCTACCTGGCCGGCATGGGGGGCGCGGGGAGAGCGTTCGACCTCATTGTCTATGGGGCGATGATCGTGCTGATGTCCGTCTTTGAGCCCACGGGCCTGGTGGGGCTGTGGCAGCGGGCACGGCGGGCCTGGAGGTGAGTGCTTGCGGTGACGGCCCTGCTTCGGGTGGATCATCTGAGCAAGCGGTTCGGTGGTCTGGTGGCCAATGACCGGATATCCCTGGAAGTTCACCAGGGCGAGATCCTGGGGCTGATTGGCCCCAACGGGGCGGGAAAGACCACACTGTTTCACTGCGTCTCCGGGTTCTACCCTCCGGACGGCGGAAAGATCTTCTTCCGGGACCAGAACATCACCGGGAAGTCTCCCGAGGAGATTGCCCGGATGGGGATCGCCCGTACGTTCCAGATCGTCCGCATCTTCAAGGAGCTCACCGTCCTGGACAACACCGTGGTAGGCGCACTGCTCCGAGCGAGCAGTGTGAGGGAGGCGAGGAACAAGGCAATCCGCGTCCTGGAGTTCACGGGTCTGGGGGACAAGACGGACGAGCCTGCGGCACACCTGACCATCGCCGACAAGAAGCGCCTGGAACTCAGCCGCGCCCTGGCCACGGATCCCGCGCTCCTCCTCCTGGACGAGGTCATGGCCGGGCTCAATCCCCAGGAGATCAAAGAGGCTGTGGACTTGATCCGTGCCATCCGGGCCAGGGGAGTGACTCTCTTCGTCGTGGAGCACGTGATGGAAGCCATTATGACCGTCTGCGACCGCATCGCCGTGCTGGACTACGGACGGAAGATCGCGGAGGGTCCGCCCGCCAGCATCGCTGCCAACGAGGACGTGATTAAAGCGTATCTGGGAGAGAGGTACCGTGCTGGAGGTTAAGGGCATCACCGTGGTCTACGACGACGTCCCGGCGGTGGTGGATGTGAGCTTCCACATCAGTGACGGGGAGATTGTCACCATCATCGGGGCCAACGGAGCGGGGAAGAGCACCATCCTCCGAGCAATCTCCAGCGTCCTTCGGCCCGTCACCGGGGAGATCTGGTTTGAGGGGCTGCGTATCGACAGGCTCCCTGCCAGCCAGCTCGTCCACATGGGCATCTCCCTGGTCCCTGAGGGGCGGCGCATCTTTGGCAGGCTGACTGTCCTGGACAACCTCATCCTGGGCGCCTATACGAGGCGGGACCGGGCGGTCAGAAGGGCCGCCCTGGACCGGATTTTCTCCCTCTTTCCGGTGCTCAGGGAACGCACGAACCAGCGCGCGGCCACTCTGTCCGGGGGCGAACAGCAGATGCTGGCCATTGCCCGCGCGCTGATGTCCGGGCCCAGGCTGCTCATGCTGGACGAGCCATCGCTGGGGCTGATGCCCAGGCTGACGGTCAGGATCCTCGAGGCCATTCAGGAGATCAACCGAGAAGGGGTGACGGTGCTCCTGGTGGAGCAGCGTGTGCGCGAAGCTCTGGAGATCGCCCACCGGGGATATGTACTCCAGACCGGGCGCATTGTTGCTGCGGGAACGGGTCCGCAGCTTCTGGCGACCGACCTGGTGCGGAAGGCCTACCTGGGATTGTAGAGCCCTGCGAGGCACGCCTTGGGCCGCAAGCCCGGCAACGGCAGGAATTGTCCTTACCGGGTGCGAAAGTCGGACTAGTCCCGTGGCAAGAACGTTGTTCCGCAGGGCGAAACAGGCCGGGCGCCGCCGCCGGGTCGCTGTCTCCCCCCTGCGGGCGGTGGACCGGGCGCTGCGGCTGCTCGATCTGATGGCCAATGGGTCGCCCCGGGTGGGCGTGAGCGAGCTGGCCCGGGCCACGGGGTGGAGCAAGGCCGTGGTCTTCCGCATGCTGCGCACCCTGGAGCTGCACGGCTACGTGGCCCGGGACGAGACGCGTCGCTACCTGCTGGGGACCAAACCCCTGGAGCTGGCGGGCGCGGTCCTGCGCCGTTCGGAGCTGCACCATGTGGCCCGTCCCGCGCTGCTGGCCCTGGCCGAGCGGACGGGCGAGTCCGTGGTCCTCACCGCGCCCACCCCCCGCGGAGCCATCTGCCTGGACACGGTGGACAGCCCGCAGCAGCTGCGGGCTAGCTTCCGCATCGGCCGGGTCATCCCCTGGCACGCCGGCGCGGCCGGGAAGCTGCACCTGGCCTACCTCCCGGCGCAGCAGGCTGACGGGATCCTGGCCCAGCCGCTGCGCCGCTTCACCGAGCGGACGATCACCGATCCCGGGCGGATCCGGGACGACCTGGCCCGCATCCGGGAGCAGGGCTACGCCTTTACCGTGGGGGAGCTGGACCCGGGCGTCGCCGCCATCTCCGTTCCCGTCCTGGACTGGCGCGGGGAGATGGTGGCGGCGGTCAGCCTGGGCGGCCCGGCATCGCGGTTCACGGAAGACCGGCTGCCCGCTCTCCTCCGGGAGGTGCAGCGGGCGGCCGAGGCCATTTCAGTCCGACTCCTGGGCGGCAGCTCCACTAGCGGAGGTGCCGGCCGGCAAAGGCAAGGGATCTCCCAGCGAAAGGAGGGAGGAGTGTGAAGCGGTTTGCAGGCGTGGTGTTGGTGTTGGCGGCGCTGCTGCTTGTGCCGGGGCGGGGGTTCTCCCAGGCTCCGGTGACGTTCACCTACATCGAGCAGCAGATCATCACCGCCAGCGATCCCGCGGCCGCCGTGGACGAGAGCAGTCTGATCGCGGCCATCAACCTCTACGACCCCCTGCTCTATCCCAATGTGGAGAAAGGGTCGATGGAGCCCCGGCCGCACGTGGCGGAGTCCTGGACCCTCTCGCCCGACGGCAAGGTCTACACCTTCAGGATACGTCGCGGGATCAAGTTCCACAGCGGCCGCGACCTCACCGCCGAGGACGTGGTCTTCTCCATGGAGCGCGCCCTGCGCATGAAGAAGGGATTCTCCTGGGTGTGGACGCCGGTCCTGGAGCCGGGACGGGTGCGGGCCGTGGACCCCTACACGGTGCGATTTGAGCTCAAGGATGCCTACGCGCCCTTCCTGGGTTCGCTGCTACTCTTCTTCATCCTGGACAAGGACCTGGTCATGCGCAACATCCGTCCGGGACCCTACGGCGAGTTCGGCGACTACGGGACCGCCTTCCTGGAGCGGGCCGACGCCGGCTCGGGCCCCTACCGAATGGAGCGCTTCGACCGGGCCACCGAGATGGTCATGGCCCGCTTCGACGGCTACTGGCGCGGGTGGAAGCCCAACCAGATCAGCCGCGTTTCCTTCAAGACGGTGACCGAGGAGGCGACGGTGAAGACCCTGCTGCTCTCGGGCCAGGCGGATATGGTGAACCAGTGGCTGACGGTGCAGGGTTTCCGGGAGCTGCGCCAGGCTCCGGGGATCGTGGTGAAGGAGGATCCCTCTGTCCAGCTCTTCCACCTGCAGATGAACACCAAGAAGCCCCCGCTGGACAACCTCAAGGTGCGGCAGGCCATCGTCCACGCCTTCGACTACGACACGGCCATCCAGCAAATCTTCGAGGGGGCGACTAAGGCCCGCGGCCCGGTCCCCGTGCGGGTGCCCGGGTGGAATTCCAAGCTGCCGGCGATGAGCCGCAACACGACCCGGGCGCGGCAGCTCCTGGCCGAGTCAGGAGTGCCCACCAGCGCCCTTTCCATTGAATACGCCTATGTGGTCACCCTGCCCCTGGAGCGGCAGATCGGGCTGCTGCTGAAGAGCAACCTGGAGCCACTGGGCTTCAAGGTGGAGATCCGCGGCGAGCCCTGGGCGCGCATCGTGGAGCTGGCCACCCGGGCCGAAACCACCCCCCACATCACCGCTATCTTCGACACCCTGAAGTACCCGCACGTGGACAGCCACACCTACGGAATGTACCACCCCTCCTGCTGGGGGACGTTCCGCTGCATGAGCTTCTACGAGAACCCGAAGGTGACCCAGGTCCTGGAGTCGGCGCGTCGGGCCACCAAGCCGGAGGAGCAGATGCGCCTCTACCAGGAGGCGCAGGCCATGATCGTGGCGGATGCGCCCAGCATCTATGTGGCCAATCCGCTGCACCGCATCGCTTTCCGGGACTACGTAAAGGGCTACCGCTACGTGGGGCTGCTGGGGTTTGACGTGGCCTACTACGACTTCACCATCGCCAGGTGAGCGGAGCTGCCGAACAGCCATGAGCTTTGGCACCTACCTGCTGCGGCGCCTGCTGCACATCATCCCCGCGCTGGTGGGGCTGTCCATCCTCATCTTTGTCCTCTCCCGGGTCATCCCCGGAGACCCCGCCCGGCTGGCGCTCGGCCCAGACGCCACCGCGGAGCAGGTGGAGCAGCTGCGCCGGGAGATGGGGCTGGACCGCCCGCTGGTGGCGCAGTACGTGCGCTACGTGGGCGGGCTCTTTCGGGGAGACTTCGGCTTCTCCCTGCGCACCCGGCGCAACGTGGCCCAGGACATCCGGGAGTTCCTCCCCGCCACCGTGGAGCTGACCACGGTGGCCATGATCATCGCCGTGGGGGTGGGGATGCCGCTGGGGGTGCTGGCGGCCGTGCACAAGGACCGCACCGCAGACCACATCAGCCGACTGCTGGCCCTGGGCGGAGTGGCCCTGCCGCGGTTCTGGGTGGCCATCCTCCTGCAGCTACTTTTCGCCTACTACCTGGGCATCCTCCCCACCATCGGCCGCGGGCCGGCCCCGCCGGTGCGCATCACCGGCCTGTTTCTGGTGGACAGCCTGCTCGCCCTGAACCTCCCCGCCTTCCTGGCGGCCCTGAAGCACCTCATCCTCCCGGCAGTGGCGCTCTCGCTGGGGTCGCTGGCGCAGATCGCCCGCCTGGTGCGGGCCAACATGATCGAGGAGATGCGCCGGGACTATGCCCTGGCCGCCCGCTCCTACGGCCTGCCCGAGCGCGTGATCATCTTCAAGTACGTCCTGAAGAATGCCTTCTCCTCGGCGCTGACGGTGATCGGTCTCTCCTACGGCTTCCTGCTGGGCAACGCCTTCCTGGTGGAAACGGTCTTCGCCTGGCCGGGGCTGGCCTTCTACGGGGTCGACTCCCTGCTCTTCAAGGACCTGAACGCCGTGGTCGGGGTGACCATCGTGGTGGGGGTGGCCTTCGCCTTGGTCAACCTCCTGGTGGATGTGGCCTACGGGTACCTCGACCCGCGCATCCGCTACGAGAGCTGAAGCCGTGGCCTGGGTGGCGGTGGCAGGTGGAGAGCTGCGGGCGACGCGCCGTGAGGAGTGGCGGCGCGCCTGGCACCGCTTCCGCAGTTCCACTCTCTCTCTGGTAGGGCTGGGGATCATTCTGCTCATGGGGCTGGCCGCCGCCCTGGCGCCGCTGGTCGCTCCCCACCCCGACCACGCCGGGGCCTTCGTCGACTTCGGGAACACCTTCCGCCCGCCCAGCCGGGCCTACCCCTTCGGCACCGACGATGTGGGGCGTGACATCCTCTCCCGCGTCATCTTCGGGGCGCGTATCTCCATGACGGTGGGGGTCATCGTGCTGGCCATCGCCCTGGTCATCGGGGTGACGCTGGGCCTCATCGCCGGCTACTGGACGGGGTGGTGGAGCAGCCTGATCATGCGGGTGACCGACGTCTTCCTGGCCATCCCCTCTATCGTCCTGGCCCTGGCCGTAGCGGCGGTGCTCAAGCCCACCCTGCTGAACGCCATGATCGCCATCGCCTTCACCTGGTGGCCCTGGTACACCCGGCTGGTCTACGGTGAGGTCCTCTCGGCGAAGCAAGAGGTGTACGTGGAGGCCAGCCGCTCCGTGGGGGCCAGCCCCTGGCGGGTGGCCTTCCAGGAGATCCTGCCCAACGTCTGGTCTCCGGTCATCGTCAAGCTCACCCTGGACATGGGGTTCGTCATCCTGGTGGAGACGGGGCTCAGCTTCCTGGGCCTGGGGGCTCAGCCGCCGACGCCGGCCTGGGGCACCATGATCGCCGAGGGGCGCATCTACATGCCCGGGTACTGGTGGATGGCCACCTTTCCCGGACTGGCCATCTTCGTGGCCGTCCTGGGCTTCAACCTCCTGGGGGACGGGCTGCGGGACGTCTTCGACGTGCAGATCGAGCAGTGGCGCGGCGGCGCGTGATCCCCGGTGGAACCGCTCCTTGAGGTCAGGGACCTGGTCATCGACTTCCACCTCTTCGAGGGGCGGGCCCGGGTGATCAACGGGGTCGACCTGACCATCGGCCGCGGGGAGAGCGTGGCCCTGGTGGGCGAGACGGGCTGCGGCAAGTCCATCACGGCGCGGGCAATCCTGGGCCTGCTCCCGCCCAACGCCCGGGTGGCTGCGGGACGCATCATCTTTGCCGGGCGCCCGCTGCTCGGCCTGCGGGAAGAGGAGCTGCGGCAGATTCGGGGGCGGCGCATCGCCATGATCTTCCAGGATCCGTCCACGGCGTTGAATCCGGTCTTCACGGTGGGCGAGCAGCTGCTGGACGTCCTCCGCTACCGGGATGGGACCGCCCCCGCGCGCCACCTGCGCGGGGAGGCGCGCGCCCGCTGCCTGGAGATGCTGCGGCTGGTGCGCATCCCCGACCCGGCAGGCACCCTGCAGCGCTACCCGGCGGAGCTCTCAGGGGGCATGCGGCAGCGGGTGCTCATCGCTCTGGCCCTGATCCAGGAGCCGGAGCTGGTCATCGCCGACGAGCCGGGGACGGCGCTGGACGTCTCCATTCAGGACCAGATCCTGCAGGAGCTGCGGGAGCTGGTGCGCACCCGCGAGGTCTCCATGCTCTACATCACCCACAACCTGGGTGTGGCCCGCATGGTCTCCGACCGGATCTACGTCATGTACGCCGGGGAGATCGTCGAAGCCGCCGCCACCCGCGACCTCTTCGCCCGCCAGCTCCACCCCTACGCCCAGGGGCTGCTGGCGGCGATTCCCCGACTGACGGGGTCCATCGGCGAAGGCATCGAGGGGCGGATTCCCGACTACGTCGCCCCGCCCCCGGCCTGCCGCTTCGAGCCGCGCTGTCCGTTCCGCATGCCGGTCTGCCGCGAGATTCGGCCGCGCCTGGTTCAGGTCGTGCCGGGGCGGTGGGTGGCCTGTCACCTGCACCCGGGGGCCCCCGCGTGAAGGACGCCGTCCTGCTGCAGGCGGAAGGGGTGAGCAAGGTCTTTCCCCTGACCGTGGGCCTGCTGCGCCGCCGTGTGGGCGAGGTGCGTGCCGTGGACGGGGTTTCCCTGACCATCCGCGCGGGGGAGACTCTGGCCCTGGTCGGCGAGTCCGGTTCGGGGAAGACCACGTTGGGCAAGGTGCTCATCCGGCTGCTGCCGCCCACGGCGGGCGTGATCCGTTTCGCCGGAGTGGACCTCACCCGCCTCCCCGAGTGGGCCCTGCGCCCGGTGCGCCGCCAGATGCAGATCGTCTTCCAGGACCCGGCATCCTCCCTGAACCCCCGGCGGCGGGTGAAGGACATCATCGCCGCGCCGCTGGAAGTGCACGGCATCGGCACCCCGCGCTCACGGATGCGCCGCGTGGCCGAGCTGCTGGAGCGGGTGGAGCTGCCTCCGGGGGAGTTCATGTTCCGCTACCCCCACGCGCTCTCCGGCGGCCAGCGGCAGCGGGTGGCCATCGCCCGCGCCCTGGCCCTGGAGCCGAAGTTCCTGGTGCTGGACGAGCCCACCTCCGCCCTGGACGTCTCGGTGCAGGCCAAGATCGTGGGGCTGCTGCGGCGGCTGCAGCGCGACCTCTCCCTGACCTACCTCTTCATCTCCCACGACCTGAGCCTGGTGCGCAACGTGGCTGATGTCATCGCTGTGATGTACCTGGGCAGGGTGGTGGAGCTGGCTCCCACGGCGGAGCTGTTCCGCGCCCCCAGCCACCCCTACACGCGGGCGCTCCTCTCCACCATCCCGGTGGTGGACGACGCCGAGCAGGCTCTGGTGCCGGAGCGGATCACTCTCAGCGGGGAGATCCCCAGCGCGGCCCGCGTCCCCCCGGGGTGCGCCTTTCACCCGCGTTGTTACGCGCGGGTGGCCGGGTGCGACCGCATTCTCCCCCGACTGGTGGAGACGGCGCCCGGCCACCAGGTGCGCTGCATCCTCTACGATCCCGCCTGCGGCGCCCCGGGGCTGCCCCGGGCGGTGGCGGCGATCGCGGAAAGGAGGAGTGAGGGAAGGCCATGAGCTGGATCGACCGGGAGGCGATTCTCCCGGGTACCCTGGAGATGTTCCGGACGAACCTGGGCGTGCGGCCGGGGGAGCGCATCCTGGTACTGGCGGACGTGCCTACGTCGGCGCAGTGGGTGCAGTTTGTCCCCGGGGACCTGGAGGTCATGCTCCGCCGCGCCGTCCTGGCCCGCCTGATGGCCGACCTGGCGCGGGAGCACCTCCCGCAGTGCGCGGTGACGTTTGCCACCTATCCCTCCACGGGACGCAACGCGGTGGAGCCTCCCCCGGAGACCGCCCGGCAGATGCTTCAGGCCGACGTGCTGCTGCTTGTGACTTCCTTCTCCCTCAGCCACACCGACGCCCGGGAGGAGGCCTGCCGTCGCGGGGCCCGCGCGGCCAGCATGCCGCGCTTCCTCCCGGAGATGCTCTATCCCGGCGGTCCCATGGCCACCGACTACGCGGCCATCGCTGCGGCCACGGAGAAGCTGGCGACGCTTATTACAGCGGCGCGGCAGGTGCGCATCACCACTCCTGCGGGGACCGCCATCACCTTCAGCGTGGAAGGCCGCGAGGGCCGAGCGGACCACGGGCTGTACACACAGCCCGGACAGTGGGGAAACCTGCCCGCGGGGGAGGCATACTGCGCGCTGCGCGAGGGGACCGCGGAGGGCACCATCGCCGTGGAGCCGGGGTGGCACGCCAGGCTGGCAGAGCCCATGCTGTTGCACTTCCGCGGCGGGGAGCTGGTAGGAATCGACGGGGGAGGTGCGGTGGGGGCGGAGATCGCCGAGATCGCCGACCTGGAGCGGCGTGACCCGCAGACTCGGCCGCGCCGCCTGCTGGGCGAGCTGGGGATCGGCACCAACCCCAACGCCCGGCGTACGGACATCACGGTGGAGGCGGAGAAGATCAAGGGGACGGTGCACCTGGCCATCGGCGACAACAGCCACATGGGCGGTACGGTCGTAGCCGACTACCACCAGGACTTCGTCCTGCCCCGCCCCGACGTCTGGTTCGACGGGGTGCCCATGATCGTCGGCGGCCGCTGGGTCCACCCGGCGCTGGAAGGCCTGTAGGCAGGAGGAGGCACACGCATGGAGTTCGTCCTGGGCACGGAAGCCCTGAGAGACTATCTCTCCTTCGAGCTGGCGGCGGCAGCCCAGAAGCTGGTCCGGGAGGTGATGCTGGTCAGGCCCGGGGAGCACGTGGCCATCACCGCAGACACCAGCAGCGACGGGCGGGTGGTGGAGGCCACAGCGAAGGCGGCCTACGCCGCCGGCACCCGCCCGGTGGTGCTCTGGTACCAGACCACGCTGGGCAGCGGGGTAGAGCCGCCGCGTCCTGTGGCTGCCGCCATCGCCGACTGCGACGTCTGGATCGAGTACGCCGTAGGCTACACCCTTTACTCGGACGCCTTCCGCCGGGCCATGGACCGGGGAGTGCGTTACATCTGCCTCTCCGGGATGGATGCGGAGATGATGGTGCGGACCATCGGCCGGGTGGACTACCCCAAGCTGGTGGCCATGGGAGAAAGGCTGCGCGCCCTGATGGCGGGAGCCCGCAAGGTGCACGTGACCACGCCGGCGGGTACGGACCTGGAGGCGGACAACGGCGGGCGCTTCGTCCGCCACTCCGGCAAGCTGGCCGACAGCCCGGGCGAGCCCATCATGCTGGGGGGACAGATCTCCTGGAGCCCCCTGGAGGAGAGCATCAACGGCCGGTTGGTCTTCGACGCCTGCATCTGGCCTCCCGCGGAGGTGGGGCTGCTGCGCTCCCCGGTAGCCCTGACAGTGGAGGCGGGGGTGATCACGCGGATCGAGGGCGGCAGCGAGGCCCGTACCTACGAGCGCTGGCTGGCCTCTTTCGGGGACCCCAACATGTACCGCGTGGCCCACTATTCCCTGGGGTTCAACCCCGGGGTGACCAGGCCGACGGGCCGCATAGTTGAGGATGAGCGGCTCTTCGGCTGCTTCAACGTGGGAATCGGCACCCAGGGACCGCAGCTGCGAGCGGTGGGGTGGAAGGCGGCTGCCCACACCGACGGCGTCGCCCTCAATCCCACCATCCACCTGGACGGCGAGCCGCTGGAGGTGGAGGGACGCTACGTCCACCCGGAGATAGCCGCCGCCTGCCGGGACATGGGCGTCCCGGGCTACTAGAGCATGTCCGTGGATTTTCGACCGGTTGGGTCCGGGTTCCCCGGAAATTCGGCTCAGCGAATTTCTGGAGTGGCCTGATGGCTGCCGTCCTCCACGTCATTCCGGTGCGGGCGCGGCCCGGGCGCGTGGAGCGGGAGCGGGCGCGCCTGGCCGCCTTCGTCCCCGGCGTGGCCGTGCACGTCATCGACCTGCCCCGGGGGCCGCAGGACCTGGAGTTCTTCGTGGACGACCACGCCGCCGTAGGGCAGATGCTGGAGGTCCTGCCTGGCTACGTGGCGGCGCACCGCATCGGCGCCGTCAGCATCGGCTGCTTCTACGACCCGGGGCTGTGGGAACTGCGCGAGGCGCTGGAGGTCCCGGTGGTGGGAATCGGCGAGGCCGGCCTGCTGCTGGCGGGGATCGTGGCCTGGCGCCTGGCCGTGCTGGTGGGAGACTGGAAGTGGGTTCCGAAGATGCAGGCCAACGCCCACGCTCTGGGTCTGGGCCACCGCATCTGCGCCTGGCGCTCCATCGACCGCTCCGTCCAGGCCATGCAGGACGATCCCGAGGAGACCTACCGGGCGGTGCGGCGCGCCGCGTCATACGCCCGGGACCAAGACCACGCCGAGGCGGTGGTCCTCGGTTGCGGAGCGTTGAGCGGCCTGGCGGAGCGCCTGCAGGAGGAGGTGGGCATGCCGGTCATCGACCCGGTCCCTGCCGGCGTGTTGCTGGCCTGTGCCCTGGCTTCCCTGGGGCTTCGGACGAGCAAGATCGGAGGGTACCGGCCCAGGGGATGAAGCTCCGAGCAGAAGACATCGAGCCGCTGGTCATCGGCGGTGCCCTCCTGGGCGGCGGGGGTGGAGGCGACGCGGAGAAGGGCCGCCGCTTCGCGCAGGTCGCGCTGTCCCTGGGCGCACCTGAGCTCGTCCCCCTGGAGGCGCTGCCCCCGGACGCCACGGTGGTCACGGTGGCGCTGGTGGGGTCGCCCGCCGCGGTGGAGCAGCACGTGGAGCCGGAGGACCTGGCGCGCAGCCTGCAGCTGCTCCAGGAGGCCTTCGGGATCCGGGTCGACGCCATCAACGGCAACGAAAACGGTGGGTTCGCCTCCACAAACGGGTGGGTGCAGTCGGCCCTGCTGGGTATCCCCATCGTGGACGCGCCCTGCAACGGGCGGGCCCACCCCACCGCCCTGATGGGGGCCATTGGGCTGCACCGGGTCCCAGGCTACCTCTCCCGGCAGGCCGCCGCAGGCGGGGCGGGTCCGCGCCACCTGGAGCTGACAGTATCAGGTTCTCTCGAGGTCGCCTCGGCAACGGTGCGGCAGGCCGCGGTGCAGGCGGGCGGGGTGGTGGCGGTGGCGCGTAACCCGGTGGATGCGGCCTATCTGGCCTCGCACGGGGCGCCCGGAGCGCTGGCCATGGCGCGGCGGGTCGGGGAAGCGATGCTTGCGGCCATGCCCGCCGGAAGTCAGGCGGTGTGGTCGGCGGCGGCCGGCGCCCTGGGCGGGCAGGTGGTCGACGTAGGTACCGTGCTGCAGGTGCGTCTGGAAACCAGCGGCGGGTTCGACCGGGGGACGGTCACGGTCCGCGGCGCCCGCACCTGGGAGATCACGATCTGGAACGAGTACATGACGCTGGAAGGGGATGGCGACCGGGAGGCCACCTTCCCCGACCTGATCGCCACGCTTGACGAGCGGGGGATGCCCCGCACCTCCGCAGAGCTACGCCAGGGGATGACTGTGGCCATCCTTACGGCACCGCAGGAGCGGCTGCTGCTGGGCGCGGGAGCGCGGGATCCGAACCTGCTGGATGCAGCGGGAGCAGTGGTGGGGAAGGACCTGCACCGGCACACTGTGAGGTGAGGGAGCAAGATGTGGAAGCAGACGGTTGAGGCGTACGAGCTGCTGGACGCGGCTTCCGTCACCGGGGAGACTGTGGCTGCAGCACTGCGGTTGCGGGGCCTGGACGTCCGGGTGCAGCACGTGGAGGGTGAGCGGGGTGCCACGGACCTCCTGCGGGTCTTCGTGCCGGGGACGCAGGGACGCTCCAGCGGAGGGGGTGCGCCCACACTGGGAGTCATCGGGCAGCTTGGGGGCATTGGGGCCCGTCCGGCGCGTCTCGGTCTGGTCTCCGATGCCGACGGGGCCATCACCGCCGTGGCCGTGGCCATGAAGCTGGGCGACATGCGGCAGGCCGGAGACGTCCTGCCGGGTGACGTGATCGTGACTACCCACATCTGCCCGGCGGCGCCCACCCGCCCGCACCACCCGGTGCCCTTCATGGACAGCCCCGTGGGCATCGACACGCTGGTCCGTCTCTCCGTCGACCCGGCCATGGAGGCGATCCTCTCCATCGACACCACGCGGGGGAACCGCATCATCAACACCCGGGGCATCGCTATCTCCCCCACGGTCAAGGAGGGCTACATCCTGCGGGTGAGCGAGGATCTCCTGGACGTCCTGCAGGCGGTCACGGGGCGCCTGCCGGTGGTCTTGCCTGTGACCACCCAGGACCTCACCCCGTACGGCAACGGCATCTTCCACCTGAACAGCATCCTGCAGCCGGCCACGGTCACCTCGGCCCCGGTGGTCGGCGTGGCCCTGACCGCGGAGGTGCCCGTCCCTGGCCCGGCCACGGGAGCGAGTCAGGCAGCGGACATCGAGCAGGCGGCGCGGTTCTGCCTGGAGGTGGCCAAGGCCTTCGGCGCCGGGCGCTGTTGCTTCTACGACCCCGACGAGTTCGGCCGGCTGGTGGGGCTGTACGGGTCGATGCGGCACCTGCAGGCTCCCCAGCCCTGGCCGGTGGCAGGTGGGTGGCCGTGAGCCGGCTGGGCGTCCTCACCATCGGCCAGTCTCCCCGCAGCGATGTTGTTCCGCTGCTGGCGGAGTGGCTGGGGGGAGAGGTCGTCGAGGCCGGAGCGCTGGACGGGCTGGCCGAGGTGGAGATCGCCGCGCTGGCACCCGCTTCCGGCGAGTACTTGCTGGCCACGCGGCTGCGCGACGGTCGTCAGGTCACCGTCAGCCGGGAGCGCATCCTGCCCCACATACAGCGGGCGCTGGACCGGCTGGCGCCGCAGGTGGACGTGGTCCTCCTCCTGTGCACCGGGGAGTTCCCCCCGCTGGCGAGCGAGCAGCTGCTTATTGAACCGAGTCGGGTGCTGCACCACGTGGTTGCGGGTGTTGCTGGCGGCCGCCGGCTGGGCGTGCTGGTACCCCTGCCCGCGCAGGTGGAAGAGGCACGTCGGCGCTGGCAAGCCGCTGGCCCGGTCGCCGCCGTGGCCGCGGCGTCGCCCTACGGAAACGCGGATTTTTCTGGTGCGGGGAGAGCGCTGCGGGAAGCGGGAGCGGAGCTCATCGTCATGGACTGCATGGGCTACACGCCGGGGCACAAGCGCCAGGTAGTCGCTGCTGCTGCTCGGCCGGTAGTCCTGGCCGGGACGGCGGTGGCCGCGGTGCTTCGGGAACTCCTGACCTGAGGGCGCCCCACCCATCACCTCCTGCCCCAAGTCCCCCGAATCCCCCAGAGGAAGATGCGAGCAGTCACCGGCCCAATGCCTTTAAACTCCTGGAGACGACGCCCGAGATCTCGCGGGCTCTTGGATTGCCTCAGCATGTTGGTGAGGGTCCCGTAGCGCTCCTTGAGGGTCCCGCAGACCTTCAACAGCTTGGTGGCGGTGGAGAAATCATATCTCACGTAGTGAGCGCGATCGAGCACCGCCACCAGCCTGTCCCAGCCCGCACCTAGAATGGCTTCGGGTGTGACCAGGCCCTCTTTCACAAATTCCTCATAAGCGCGTCGTGCCACGGTCTGCTGGATAGGCTTTCCGAAGAGCAGGCATGCCAGGAACCACTTGAACCGCTCGCCTTCATCCCTGGAGGTCAGGTTGATGCCCAGGTCAGCAGGCCAGAGGTTTCTCCTTCGTCTCTTCACAAGCCACCTGAATTCTGCTGGGGACGTTCCCCTGGGACGACCATCACGTACACCGGATTGCGGGCCCGGGGGGACGCGCTCGAGCCGCCGTCCAGCAGAAATGCGTGGGTGTACCCCCACAGGCGCATCAGCGCCTGTACAGCCGCCAGGTCCTGCCATGCCTCCAGGGAAGCAAACGCCGTGCCCCCCTCGACCCATAGAAGGGCGCGGCGGTGGGTGGTGGCGCGCATCACCCGAGCATCATACGTCCGGCCAAAGGTGCGACCCCCCACCAGCAACGGGCCGCCACGCATCTCCCACGCTGCCTGCGGGTCTGGCGTGCTGACCGAGCGCAGGCGCCCCGGATGGTAGGCGAGGATGGGCCAGTCGTCGTGAGCGCCCATCGGCCGGATCACCTGCGTTCCGATGCGTACGTACTCCACAGGTTCGCCCTGCCAGTGGTAGGGACCGGTGGTAACGTGGAGAGCGGCGTGGGTGGCTGAGCGCGCCGCAGCGATGGGCACGCCACCGGGCCAGTAGGCGAGGCGGATGGCGTGGCACCGATGGTCAAATACGTGTAGCCGGGCCGCGCGGGAGGCCCTGAGCACACTGGACCGGCATGGGGACGTCCGGCCTGCAGCGTGAGCGATGTCGTTGAGCTGCACCGCAGTTACGGCCAGGATCACGGAGAGTGCGCCCAAGCGGTACGCCGGCAAGGTAACATCACCTCCTTCTGCGTGCGCGCCTGAGGGCCAGGCGGACGGAGCCACCCGCCTCCTGTAACAGACGACGGGCGGGTGCGGCGTCCACCCCGGCCAGACCCATCACCAGAGCCACCTTGGTCTCTCCGCCGGCGCGGGCCAGCAGGGTCTCCGCCCCAGCAGGCGAGCGCCCCGTCACCTCCGCCACGATGTCCGTGGCGCGGCGGCGGAGCTTCTCGTTGAGCGGCCGCACGTCCACCATCAGGTCCCGGTAGACATGTCCCAGGCGGACCATCGCCGCCGTGCTCAGCATGTTCAGAACCAGCTTCTGCGCGGTACCGGCCTTCATCCGGGTGGAGCCGCGCAGCACCTCTTCCCCCACCTGGGGAGCAATGAGGATGTGACAGACCCGCGCCAGCGGGCTGCGCGTTGTGGTGGTGACCCCGATGGTGCGGGCGCCCCTCTGCCTGGCCTCCTCCACGGCTGCCACGGTGAAGGGCGTGCTGCCACTGGCAGTTACGCCCACCACCACGTCAGCCGGGCCCACCTTCAGGCGCCGCATCCGCCGGCGTCCCAGCTCCGCGTCGTCCTCCAGGGGAGAGGTGGCCCGGACGGTGGAGGCAATGCCGCCGGCCACCACCGCCTGCACCCTCTCAGGGCTCACCCCGAAGGTGGGAGGGACTTCCAGTGCGTCCAGCAGAGCCAGTCGGCCGCTGGTGCCTGCGCCCACGTAGATCAGACGCCCGCCGCCGCGCAGCGCCGCCTCCACGGCCCGGACCGCGGCGGCGATCCTGGGCAGGACCCGGCCCACCACGGGGGCCACCCGGCGGTCCTCCCGGTTGATGGCGCGCAGCAGCGCCGGCAGGCTCAGCGCGTCTAGGTCGCGTCTCATCCGGGCGTCTGCGGTCTCGTCAGGGCGCCCGGCCTTCGCCTCGCGGGGGGCAACGGCCCCGGGTAGATGGCGCCCAGGACCACCGGGTGCCGGGCGCCTGTGGCGCCAGGGACGCTGGTGGCCAGCCCCATCACCGCACCATGCGCCAGAATGGCGAAGGCGATCGCCTCCCTGGCGTCGCTGTCCACACCCAGCCCGGAGGTCGTCCTCAGCGGCAGCGGCGCCAGCGCCCGCGCCAGCCGGGCCATCAGCGTCGCGTTGTGCACACCGCCCCCGGAGACGACCACCCCGTCGGGCACATGCCGGGGGAAGATGAAGCGGCGGCGCGCGCTTCCCCCTTCGGTCAGGGCCCGCAACCTCTCCCCCAATCCGGCGGGGTAGGGCTTCGCCAGCGTGAGGCGCACCTGGACCCGGGCCTGCTCGCCTGCCTCCGAAATCTCCACGCCCGCCGCGTCGGCGGCATCCGCCGAGGTCCCGGAGATCAGGCCGATGACGGTGCGGGAGGGTTTGTCCGCCAGCGCCTCGAGCAGCCTTGCCAGCCAGCTCATCCTCGTCCCTGCGGCGGTGGCGTCCGCCGGCTCGCTCCCGCTTCCCGCGTTCGCGCCGACCGGCTCATCCCAGCGCCTCCAGCACGGCATCGTGCACCGCCCGCCGCAGCGCGTCGATGGCGGTAGCATCAGCCGGCGCCCGGGGGTGGACCCGGTTGGTCAGCAGCACCACTACCAGCGCCCGCTGTGGCTCCACCAGCAGGGATGTTCCGGTGAATCCGGTGTGCCCGAACGCCCGGGGCGAAGCCCGTTCGCCCATCCAGTCTGCGCCGAGGCGGCAGCGCCAGCCCAGCCCCATCCCCGTCCCCAGGCGCGATCCGATCTGATCCCGCACCGCCTCCGCCGCCACGCCTTCATCAAGTAGCCGCCCGCCAGGCGCCCACCCGCCGTGCAGCATCGCCTGCCCCAGCACCGCCACCTCATCCGCCGGGCCGAAGAGGCCGGCGTGCCCGGCGACCCCACCGAAGGTGTAGTGGCAGTTCCCGTCGTGCACCTGGCCCACGATCACCCCGTTCCTCCAGGCGAAGCCCTCCCCTTCAGCGCCCGCGACCCGCCGCTCGTACTCATTGCCCGCCTCCGTAGCCACGCAGCGCCCTCGCCAGCGAAGGGGAGGGCGGAATCTCGTCCACCGCCAGCCCAGAACCGGCGCGATGCACCGGGCAACGTAGCGGTCCAGCGGCATCCCGCCGATGCGGGCGACAACCTCTCCCAGGACGACGTACCCCAGGTCGCTGTATTCGAACCGCTCTCCGGGCGAGCCGTTCGCCGGCTGACGGCAGATGTAGTCCCAAGCCTCCCGGGCAGACCTGGTGTGCAGGTAGAGGCGGACCCACGCTGGCAGGCCGGCGGTGTGGGTGAGCAGGTGGCGCAGGGTCACCGCCTCCTTCCCCGCGGCACCGAAGGCCGGCAGGTAGTCGCGCACCGGGCGGTCGATGTCCAGGACCCCGGCCGCCCAGAGCTGCAGCACCGCCGTGGCAGTGACCGGCTTGGTCAGCGAGGCCAGGTCGAAGATCGCCCCGGGCGTCATGCCCCGCCGCCGGGGCAGCATCTGCGCCCACCCGTAGGCATGGTGGTGCACGACATGCCCGCCCTGTCTGACCTGCAGCACCGCCCCGGGGAAGATACCCTCCGCCATGGCCCGCTCCAGCAGCGTCTCGACGGCGTGCAGCTGAGCGCTGCGCACGCTCCTTTCCCCGGGAAGGTCACGCAGGCCTGGCATCAGCGGGACATCAGGAGGAGGTCCAGGTCGGGCGCAGCCGCAGGTCTAGCAGCTTATGCAGGCCGTCGTCCACCAGGTCGAACCCCAGGACCGCCAGCTTGAGCGCTAAGGTGCCGGAACCTGAGCCTGCGCCCCGCCCAGAGCCAGCAGCAGGGCTGCCACAACCGACATCCGCCATACGTTCATGGTTCACTTCCAGGGGCATCGTTCACCGCTACCTTTCACCGCCCCCGGCACCAACCCTGCTCTCCGCAGAGGGGGTGAGGACGACTAAGCCCCGGAGGTTTTGGTTCGAGAGGGTAATGTAACCGGCCTGAGGGAGACGACGCCCCCGCGAGCCCTGCGGCCCGCATCAGCCGTGCTACCCGCTTGCGCCCGCACCGCAGCCCGCAGGCCCGCAGCTCCGCCCACACCCGGGAGGCCCGTACGTCCGGCCGCTGCCCTCCCAGATGCCCCGCATCCGCTCCACCAGCTCCTGGTCCCCCTGCCGGCGTCGGCTCGGCCTACGACTTCGCCACGCGTAGTCCCCGCTGGGGGAGACTCTCGGCTCCCGGCACATCCAGGTCACCCCGTTCACCCTTTCCTGCTCCTACCTGGCCAAAGGGCTCTACGGCTTGGACGGTCTTTTGACCGAAGAAGGCGGCCGCTTCCTTCGGGGTCCCCGTGAAGTCTGTGCCTTCAGTGGAGCGGCCCGCCAGCCAGCTGTGGGAGAGCGCCGCGGTGGTGGTGGAGCCCAAGGGCCGGGTGGTGGTGCGCACGGGGTCAGTGCCCCACGGCCAAGGCCACGAGACGTCCTTCGCCCAGATCGCCGCGGCCCTGTTGCAGGTGCACCCGGACGACGTGGGCTGGCAGGACGGCCGGCTGTGGGTTCGGGGCGTGCCCAAGCGGGCGGTCTCGTGGCAGGTGGTGGCCGCCGCCGCGTACCAGCCGCAACGGCTGCCGCCGGACCTGGAGATAGGCCTTCCAGTACGATGACCAGGGGCAACCCCTGACAGCCACCCTCCCGAGTACGGGGTCTCGCGGGTGGTGCACGCGCCACCCCGGTCAGCGAGTTTCTGTCAGGCCACCGGTCGTTGCGGGGCTGGTGCGGGTCGTGCGCAGGACCCCGGGACCCGGAGGGCGTACGCATTCCCTGGAATGGCTGACGGCCCGCCTCGCGTGGCCCTGTTCGTCACCTGCCTGGTGGACCAGTTCGCCCCCGAGGTGGCACGGGCGACCCAACGGGTGCTGGAGCGGGTGGGGGTAGCGGCGGCGGTGCCGGCGGACCAGACCTGCTGCGGTCAACCCCTCCTGAACGATGGCTTCCCCGACCAGGCAGCACAGCTCGCCCGGCGGTGGATGCAGACCTTCGAACCCTTCGACGCGGTGGTTACCCCGTCCGGGTCGTGCGCCACCACCGTGCGGGAGTTCTACCCGCAGCTCCTGGCCACTGATCCGTGGGCAGGCCGCGTCCGGGCCGTGGCGCACCGCACCTACGAGCTGTCCGAGTTCCTGGTGCGGGTGCTGCGCGTCGAGGACGTGGGTGCCCGCTTCCCGCATCGCGTGGCCTTCCACGCCTCCTGCCACCTGCTGAGGAACTGCGGTGCGGCCGACTGCGCGCGGGCCCTCCTCCGTCGGGTGACGGGGCTGCAGTTAGTGGAGCTGGCCCACCCGGAGGCCTGCTGCGGGTTCGGGGGTCTGTTCTGCGTGAAGTTCCCGGAGGTGTCCGAGGCCATGCTGCGGGACAAACTGCACGACGCGGCCTCCACGGCCGCGGAGGCGCTGGTATCCACCGACCTGGGCTGCCTGCTGCACCTGGCAGGCGGTGGGAGCCGGCAGCGGATCGCCCTGCGCTGTCTACACCTGGCGGAGGTGCTGGGCGGGTTGTGACCCCCACCGCGGTCGGATTCCGGGAAGCGAGCGCCCGCGCGGTGCTGGATCCCACGTTGCGCGAGGCCATCCGGAGGGTGACCGACAACCTCGTCGCACGTCGCGCACAGGTGACCGCCGAGCTCCCACACTTCAATGCCCTGCGGGACCGCGCCAAGCGGATCAAGGAACATACGCTGGCCAACCTGGACCGGTACCTGGAGCAGCTGGAGGGTGCCGTGCACGCCCGAGGTGGCCACGTGCACTGGGCCCGGGACGCGGAGGAGGCGGCGGCGTGCGTGGTACGGGTCTGCCGCGAGGCGGGCGCCCGCCGGGTGGCCAAGAGCAAGTCCATGGTCACAGAAGAAGTAGAGCTCAACCGGGCCCTCCTGGAGGCCGGCATGGAACCCGTGGAGACGGACCTGGGCGAGTTCGTGGTACAGATCAGCGGTGACCGGCCGTCCCACCTCATCGCACCCATCATCCACAGGCGGCGGGAGGACGTGGCGGAGCTGTTTGCCCGCCACCTGGGTACCCCGCCGGACGCGTCCGTCCCGATCCTCACCGCGGCGGCCCGTGCCCACCTTCGGCAGACGTTCCTCGGAGCGGACGTGGGGATCACTGGCGCCAACTTCCTGGTGGCGGAGACGGGCACCGTGGTGGTGGTGGAGAACGAGGGTAACGCCCGGATGGTGACCACCCTGCCGCGGGTGCACGTGGCGGTGGCAGGCATCGAGAAGGTGGTCCCGCGGCTGGCGGATCTGGCGGTGTTCCTGCCCCTGCTGGTCCGCAGCGCCACGGGGCAGCGGCTTTCCGCGTACGTGTCGTTCCTCACAGGCCCACGGAGGCCCGGGGAGATGGACGGGCCGGATGCGTTTCACCTGGTGCTGGTGGACAACGGCCGCAGCCGGATGCTGGCCGACCCAGAGTTGCGGGAGGGCCTGCAGTGTATCCGCTGCAGCGCCTGCCTCAACGTCTGTCCGGTGTACGAGCGGGCCGGTGGACACGCCTATGGCTCCGTGTACTCGGGGCCCATCGGCGCGGTGCTGACCCCCGCGCTGACCGGCGGCCGGGGGCTGCTGGACCTGCCCTTCGCGTCGAGCCTGTGCGGGGCGTGCCGGGACGTGTGCCCGCTGCGCATCGAAATCCCCCGCATGCTGGTGGCCCTGCGGGCACGGGCGCGCTGGACGGCGGCAGCCAGCTGGGAGCGGAGGGCCGCACGGATGGCGGGCTGGCTGCTGTCCCGTCCGCGGCTGTACCGGTGGGCGTCGGCCGCCGTGCGGGCGCTGGAGCCCCTGGTCCGTCGCGTACCGGCAGGTCCTCTGCACCGCTGGGCGCGTGGCCGGGACCTGCCGCGCCTCAGCCCCACACCCTTTCACCGGGACTCACGAAGGTGAACAGCCGGGAGGAGATCCTGCGTGCCGTGCGATCCGCGCGGACGGGCGAGGCCCCGGACCTCCCTGCTCCGGAGGTACCGGCGGAGGCCGCGGAGTACCGTCGGCAGCTCAAAGCAGACCTACTGGGCGTGTTCGTCCGCCGTGCGGAGGAGCTGGGGGTCGGTGTGCACCGCCTGGACGATCCCGGACAGCTGGTCGCGGCGGTGGCGCGGCTGTGCGAGGGAAGGCGGACCTACGTGGAGCCGGCTCTACACGACCTTGGGGCCGCGCTGGGGGAGCTGGGGGTCCCCCTTGTGTACTGGGACCGGGTGGCGGAGGCGGAGGTGGGTGTTGCGGGTGCGGACTACGGGATCGCGGAGTCCGCCACCCTGGTGCTGCTGGCCCGCGCAGACCGGCCCCGTTCGGCGTCCCTGCTTCCACCGGTGCACGTGGCGCTGTTGCGGGAAGACCGGGTGCTCCCGGACCTTTTCGGCCTGGTGGAGCGGCTGGACGGGCTTCCGGCCGCGCTGGTGCTGACCAGCGGCCCCAGCCGGTCCGCGGACATCGAGATGAGCCTGGCGGTGGGCGTGCACGGCCCGGGGATCGTGCACGTGGTGCTGCTGCCGCCGGTCGGGCAGGAGGGGCGAGCGGGCCGGCAAACTAAAACCAGGCGGCACACCTGACCGACCGCGGCGAAGGAGGGAGCGTGAGGCTACAGCGACGCAGGCGCATCTACCTGGCACCGAAGCTCCTGATCATCCACGAGCCGGGCTACCTTCCCCCTCGACAAGCTCGGGGCAACGGTGTTTTCCCAGCTGGTGGCGGCGCGCTACGAGCGTGGCAGCATCGTCCTGACCTCGAACCAGACCTTTGGCGATTGGGGTAGGCCTTTGGACATCCAGAGGATGGCGCCGTGGATGGTGTGACGCTTGACGGCGGCGAACCCCTGTTCATTGAGACGGCCCGGCTTAAGCAGGATGCTCTCGGGCAAACAGATCTTGCCCACATCGTGCAGCAACGCCGCTCTTCGGACGACCAGCGCACTCTCCTCGGTCACACCTACTGCGGCGGCCAGCCGCACGCTCAAGGCGGCCACCTGCCGCACGTGCTCCTCCCGATGCCGACTGCTCGCCTCGACGGCCGCAGCTCCGTCCCCATGACCGTGTGGCCCTGGTGGCCCAGCACCTGCTGCAGGGAGATCCGGTGCGCCGCCTGGTCCTCGCTCACCAGGATCGTCCCCGTGGTCCCCATCTCTCCCCACTGTCCCCGTGACGCATCGATGCGAGGCCCGGAGAGCCTGGCATCCCCACCGGCTGGAGCAAACCCGAGGCGAGGATCCCGCGAGGCGAGAGAGGATGGGTATGCACACGGCTGAATCGTAGGCTACGCCCCGCGGCGGGCGGCGGCGACGGCGGCGTCGATGGCGGCGTAGTCAAGGGGAGCGGCGGCCCGCACCGCATCCGGCCGCCCGGCCAGCCAGCGCACCGTCGCCTCCAGGGCCGCCTCCGGGGAGACCACGTCGGTGTAACCCAGCTCTGCCCGCAGCCGCGTCGTGTCCAGCAGCAGGTGGGGCTGGATATGATAGGGGTCGATGCAGTAGGGCAGCGCCTGCGATGGGCGGTGAGGGGGGAGCAGACCCTCCGGTAAGTCGATGACCTCCCAGCGGTGGTCGAGGATGGCCGCCACCGCGTCGATGATCTGGCGGACGGTGAACTGGCCGGTATCCGCGGCGTTGCACACCCGTTCGTGCACCGGCGGCGCCTCCACCGCCAGAGCCACGGCGTGCGCCATGTTTTCCAGGTACCCGCGGCTGAAGAGGGCCTGCCCCCCGTTGGGGGCGATGACCACGGGCCGCCGGTCCAGGACCTGACGGACGTAGTACCACTCCCGGGGCGTGGTGTCTCCAGGTCCATACAGCGCCGGGTAGCGCAGGATGGTCAGGCGCACGCCACAAGAGGCCGCGGCGCGGCGCGCCGCTTCCTCCACCAGCACCTTGTCGTACCCGGCTTCCCGTCCGTACAGGTGGCGGACCGTGGCAGGGGGCGCGTCCTCGGCGATGGGCAGGGGGTGAGGATAGGGACGGTGGAACCACGCCGCCTCATAGGCGGCGTAGACATCGTAGCTGCTGATCACCACGTAGTGGGCGATCCGGCCGCCGAGGTGGCGCATCACCGACTCCACGTCCGTGTCGTTGATGGCGATCATGTCTACCACCGTCTCCACCTCCAGGGGCTCCACGGCCGCAGCGAAGGCCGCGGGGTCCCGCCGGTCGGCGAGCACCTCCCGGACCTGCGGAGGCAGCGGGGCGCGGTGAGTGCCGCGGTGCAGGCAGGTCACCCGGTAGCCGGCCCGGGCCAGGGCCCGCAGCAGATGCGGACCGGACCGTCTGGTCCCGCCGATGACCAGGACGTTCATCCGAGATCCGCGGCCAGGAGAGAGGTGAGCCCTCCTATGTGAGGCAGGGCCTCCAGGGTATGCACGGCCTCCCGCAGGCGGCTCACTCCCTTCCGACTGAGCGCCCGTCCCGCCAGGGTGGTGAACTTCTCCTCCACCTCCTCCACGGTCAGAGGGTTCCCCGGATCGCCGCGAGGAGATCTCACCCCGGCGGTGAGGCGCCTTCCGTCCCGCAGCACGACTTCCACCTCCGCCGGCCAGGGGGGTTGGCTGAGGGACCGGCGCCGGTGCAGCTCGTTGTAGGCCGCGGTGGCCCGCACCCGCACCCTGGGCAGAAGGTCGGCGATCCGCGGGTCCTGCAGCTTGGCCGCCCACGCCGTGGGCAGGTCTGTCTTCCCCTCCACCAGGGCTACGGCCAACTGGTAGGGGTGGCTGAAGATGGCATTGACGTGAGAGCGGATGTGGTAGCAGGTCCGGGCGGCGGACGAGCTGTTGGTGGTGACGGTGACGCTCTCCACCTCCGCAGGGTCCACCCCCTGCGCATGCAGCTTGAGCGCCGCCTCGATGGAGGCGTGCAGGTAACGGCAGGCCGGGTAGGGCTTCAGGTAGCACTCGGTCATCCGCCACCTCCTTCCCAGGTCCGCCGCCCCCTCCGGGGGCAGGTCTGCCCCCACGAGGCGCAGCAGGCCCCGTTCCCCTTCCAGGATGTCCACAGAGCCCAGGACGCCCCGCTGCGCCAGCAGCGCGGAGATGACCGCCCGCCTGGCCTCGTGCCCGGGACAGAGGTCTTTTTCCTGGCCTCCGCTGTGCACGTACTGGGCTCCGGCCAGCTGGAAGGATGCGGCCAGGCCCAGGGCCCCGGCCACCTGGTCCGCGGAGAGGCGCAGGAGGCGGCCCGCCGCCGCGGCGCCTGCCAGGGCACCGACGACGACGAAGTAGGGCAGGCGCACCGAGCCCGCCTCCACCGCCGCAAACAACGTGGCCGCCAGGTGGATGTACACCTCGTAGCCCAGCAGGAGGGCCGCCAGCACCTCCCTGCCGGAGGCGCCGCTGCGCTCGCCCACCGCCAGGCAAACGGGCACCAGCCGGTCATTGATATGTCCGCCCATGAAGTGCCCGTCGCTGAAGTCCAGGAAGTTGGCCAGCACGGCGTTGGCCATGGCCGCCTCCGCGCACGCCACTTTCTCTCCCGTACCTACCAGTGTGGCCTCGGCGCGGCCGGTGGCCTCGCGGGCGAGCCGGAGCACCCCGTCCACCACCGGATGCCGGGTGGCATACGCCCCCAGCATGATGCCCAGCGCGTCCAGCAGGTGCAGCTTCACCCGTTCGACCGCCTCAGGGGGGAACGCGTCCACCCTGGCCTGGGTGATGAACTCCGCCAGCTGGCGGGTGTACCCGGGTACCACGGAGACCTGGCTCACCCCACCACCTCCTCGATCAGCCGCAGGGCGTTGCCGCCGACGATCTTCTCGATCTCCTCGTCCCGATATCCCCGGGCCACCAGTCCGCGGATGATGTTCTTCCACTCCAGGGGCGATTCGATGCCGTACATGAAGTTGGCCGCCAGGGTGATACCCATACGCCTGAACTCCTCGGGCCGCTCCGCCTGCAGCTTGCGGTGCATCGCCACCTGGTCGTGGAAGGTGTTGTCCAGGCCGATGGCCACGTGCTCCACCCCCACCATCCGGGCCACGTAGTCCACATGGTCCAGCAGGTCGTCGATCCCCTGCTCCGGCTTGCTGGAGAGCTGATTGGGGATGGCCGAGATGCCCACCAGGCCACCTTTAGCGGCCACGGCGCGGATCTGCTCGTCGGTGATCAGGCGGGCGCACGGCGGGTTGAGGGCGCGAGCCCCGGTGTGGTTGAACAGAACCGGTGCCTCGGAGGAGGCGATGGCCTCCAGGGATGTCTGGATTCCGCAGTGCGACAGGTCGATGAGCACGCGCGCCGCGTTCAGCCGCCGCACCAGCTCCCGCCCGAAGCGGCTCAGACCGGTGTCCGTCTCCTCCCCGCAGCCGTCGCCGACAAAGTTGCGGGTGTTGAAGGTGAGCAGCATCATGCGCACGCCCATGCCGTAGAAGAGCTCCACTCGCTCCAGCTTGCGTCCTACGGCCTGTGGCTCCAGCTGGAACATCACCGCCTGCTGGCCGGCCCGCTTCGCCCGGCGCAGGTCCTCAGCCCGGGTGGCCACCACCATGCCGGGCTGGCGCGCCACCACGCTCTGGTAGCGGGCCAGCAGCTCCACCGCGTCGGCGAACTCCTCGGAGAGCACCGGTACCGCTTCGAAGAACCCGGTGACTCCGGTCTGGCGCACCAGGTCGTAGTCAAAGTGGAACTGTAGCGACCCGAAGATGTGAGTGTGCAGGTCGACGGTGACCAGGTCCTGGAAGAGACGCTCGGCCCGCTGGTGGTCCTCCGCGGGCAGCTTGATCAGCCGTTCCTCCAGCGGAATCCGCAGGTACTCCTCGCGGGTCAGCATGAGCGGCACCCCTCCTTTACGCTTTCTGTTCAGAGCTCCAGCCTGCCGTCACGTACAATCACCCTCGTGTCCAGCCGCACCGTGGGCTCCCGCATGGCGGCGTCCCGGTGGGTGCCCTCTGTGATTTCCCCGCCCAGGTGCGTGTTTTGCCCCAAGCCCACGTGGGCCGAGCCGGCCACCCGCTCGTCTTCCACCAGGCGGCCGCAGTAGCGGGCGAAGGGGTTGGTGCCGATGCCTAGCTCGGCCACCACTCGGGCGCCCGGCGGTTCCACAGCCCACTGCGCCTCCAGCCAGCGGGCGGCCTTGCCTTCGGAGATGGCGGCCACCCGGCCGGCTTCGACCGTGAGCACCGCCGGTTCTTCGACCAGCCCCAGCCCCTCGATGCTGCCGTCCAGCACCAGCCGCCCCTCGGCTGACCCCGGGACCGGGGTGACAGCCACCACGCCCGCGGGCAGCCCCGAGGCGGTACCTGGCCGGGTGGCTATTCCGTCCAGGGAGACCACCCGTCGGCCCTGGATGCGGGCACGGATGTCGGTGCCCGCCGGGGTGGAGATGGTCAGGGTAGCCGCGGTGGCAAACGCGGCGGCCACTGCGCGGGTGACCTCCCCCAGCCGGGGGTAGTCTGCCTCCGCCGCCCGCAGCAGCATGGCGTCGGTCACCCCGCACAGGGAGAGCAGGCGCGCTCCCGCCGCCAGCGCCTGCCGCCTCAGGTCGTGGGGGAAGATCCAGGGTGTGCACACAAGGATGGCGTCGGCCCCTTCCAGCGCCGCGCGCACCGCCCGCGGCACCTCTGCCGCGTCCTGCGCCGGCGGCAGCGCCACAACCACGGGCACAGCTCCCGCCTTCCGCACCGCCTGGACGAACCCGGCGTGCAGGCCCAGCGTCTCCTGGTGATCACGCAGGATGAGGACCGCCTCCCCGCGGCGGATGGCCAGGCAGTCTGCCACCACCCTGGCGCAGGCTTCCTGGAGCGTCATCCCGCTCCGGCGCGGCGCAGCGCCGCCAGCGCGTAAACGCGGGCGGCGGCGGCGACGTCCGCCAGGGCCACGTGCTCGTCCACCGCGTGAGCCTGCGCGGTCTCCCCCGGGCCGAAGAGGCAGGCCTCCGTGATGCCCACGCGGTCCTTCCAGTCGGCGATGTCGCCGAAGGAGACGGCGCCCCCAAGCGGCAGCTCCCGGCCAAGCGCCGCTCTGCCGGCCTCCTGCAGGGCGCGGACCAGCCCCCCGCCCGCCGGGAATTCGATGGGCTCGCGCCGCTCCGGGAATTCCAGCCGACGCAGCGCAGCGCCGCTGCGGTCGGCCTCTGCCTGGGCAGCCTCCCGCACCAGTGCCATCACCTCCGCTGTCGTCCGCGGCGGAGCGAAGCGAATATCGAAGACAAGCTCGCAGCGGTCCGGGACGGTGTTGGTCTTTTGCCCGCCGCGGATCGTCCCCACACTGACGGTGTCCCGGCCGAGCAGGGGATGGTTCTGCCGGGGGAGGGCGTAGACCGCCTTGATGATCCGCACGGCCGCCAGGATTGCGTTCACCCCTGCGCCGGACGCGGCGTGGGCACTCTTGCCGGCAACCTCCACCTGTGCCCAGACCCGCCCCCGGCTGGCGCAGCAGATGGTCAGATCGTAGGGCTCTCCGCCGACGTACGGCGCGGGGCGGAGGTAACCATGGGTGGCCATGTAGGTCTCCCCGTTGAACCAGCGGGCCTCCGGCGGATGCCACTCGTCCCCGGCCCAGGCCAGCAGCGCCACCGACCGCACCGGAGCCAGGCCCGCCCGCTTCAGAGCCCGAAGGGCTGCCATCATCGCTGCCAGGCTGCCCTTGCAGTCCGCCGCCCCCCGCCCGAAGAGCACGCCGTCGGCCACCTCGGCAGCGAAGGGGTGGTGACGCCACAGGTGGAGGTCGTAGGCGGGAACGACATCGGTGTGCGCCGAAAAGAGCACGCCCCACTCCGGGCGCTCGCCGGGCAGGAAGGCCAGGACGTTAGGTCGCTCCCACCCCTGGCCGACGTCCCCGGCCACCTCCACCTGCAGCCCCTGAGCGCACAGCTCCTCGGCGACGAAGGTGGCGATGGGAGCAAGACGGCCCGGTGGGTTGACGCTGGGGATCTGCACCAGCCGCCGCAGCAGCCAGAAGAGGTACTCCTCGTCCAAGCAGGCCAGGACGCGGTGAGCAGTCTGCATCTCCCGTCCCTAGCGGGCCACCCCGCAGTAGGCGACGACTGCCGCGGCGTAGATGCGGGCGGCCGCGATCAGGTCGGCCACGGCCACGTGCTCGTTGATGGCGTGCGCCTGCGCCGTCTTCCCCGGGCCAAACAGGCAGGCCTCCCTCAGTCCCACGGCGTCCTTCCAGTCGGCGATGTCCCCAAACGAGAGCGCCCCGCCCAGGGCCAGCTCGCGCCCCGCGGCCTCGCCCCCCGCGCGCAGGGCCGCCACCAGCGGCCCGGCATCAGGGAAGTCGATGGGCTCGCGGCGCTCCGTCACCGCCAGCTCGCGAAGCAGGAAGGTCGAGTCCGCGCGCAGGGCTTCCAAGGCGGCTCGCACCTCCCCCTCAATGTCCCGGGTGCTGCGCGGAGGGCCGAAGCGGATGTCGAAGGTCAGGCGGCAGCTGTCGGGGACGATGTTGGGCTGGACGCCTCCCTCGATGGTGCCCACGTTGATGGTGTCCCGCCCCAGGACCGGGTGTTCGCGAACTTCGATCCCGTAGACAGCGTCGATGACCTTCACCCCGTTGAGGATGGCATTGATGCCCTTGCCTGTGGCGGAGTGGGTGGACTCTCCTCCCACCTCGATGCGGAACCAGACCCGTCCCCGGCTGGCGCAGCAGATGCGCAGGTCGTAGGGCTCGCCGAAGATGCCTGCGTCGGCCCGCAGCCTGCCTGCCTCTGCCAGGTAGGCCAGCCCGTTGAACCAGCGCGCCTGCGGGGGCCGCCACTCGTCCCCGGCCCAGGCGGCCAGCACTACCTTCCCCGCCAGGGGCACCTTTGACCGGACGACGGCGCGCAGCGCCGCCATCATGGCTCCCAGGCTGGCCTTGGTGTCGGCTGCCCCCCGGCCGTAGAGCAGCCCGTCCTCGACGACGGCGGCAAATGGGGGATGACGCCACCGGGTCAGGTCGGCAGGAGGCACCACGTCGGTGTGCGCGGCCAGCAGCAGGACCGGCGAGCCCTCACCCACGGTGGCCAGCACGTTGGGCCGGGACCAACCCTCGCCGCTGTCGCCGTCCACCAGGGGAGACAGCCCGTAGCCGGCGAGCTCCCGGGAGACCACCTCGGCAATCTCCGCAAGCTGCAGCGGAGGGGCGACACTGGGGACCTGGATCAGCCGGCGGGTGAGGTCCAGGGTGTAATCGTCATCGACCTGCCCCAGGACGTGCCGGATGGCGTCTTCCATCTCGTTCCCTCCTACAAACCCAGGCGCGCGGCCATGCGGGGGTCCAGCGCGTCCCGCAGGCCGTCGCCGAAGAGGTTGAAGCCGAGCACGGTGACGAAGATGGCCAGCCCCGGAAAGGCCGTGAGGTGGGGCGCCACCCGCAGGTACAGCCGGCCCTTGCTGAGCATTGCCCCCCACTCCGGCGTTGGGGGCTGCGCTCCCAGCCCCAGGAAGCCCAGAGCCGCTGCGGAGAGGATCGCCGAGGCCACCTGCAGCGTGGACTGGACGATGAGGGGAGAGAGGCAGTTGGGCAGGATGTGCCGCAGGAGGATGCGGGAGTCGTGTGCGCCCAGGGCGCGGGCGGCTTCCACGTACTGCTGCTCCCGGATGGCCAGCACCAGGCCCCGGACCAGGCGGGCGTACACCGGCATCTGGGCGATGCCGATGGCAATCATGGCGTTGTAGAGGCTGGGGCCCATCACCGCCACGATGCAGATGGCCAGCAGCACCGGGGGGAAGGAGAGGAGTACGTCCACGAATCGCATGCACAGCAGGTCCACCCACCCGCCGCGGTAGGTGCCCAGCGCGCCCAACGCGGTGCCCGCGAGCAGGCCGATGCTCACGGAGACAAAGCCCAGGGTGAGGGAGATACGTGCACCGTAGAGGACGCGGCTGAGCAGGTCCCGCCCCAGCTCGTCGGTGCCCAGGGGGTGGGCGCGCGAGGGGGGCTGCAGCATCCGGTTCAGGTCCGCGGCCAGGGGCGGGTGGGGGCTGATGGCCCCGGCGAAGGCGGCGGCGAGTCCCAGGAGGATAAGGATGGCCAGCCCCGCCTTGGCCGCGCGATTGCGCAGGAAGGTGCGCAGCGCGCGGTGCTGCGCCCACCTGGCCCGTGGGACCGTGACACCAAGTGCTAGCATCCGGGTAGCCATCTCCGGGGCCTCATCCGTAGCGGATGCGGGGGTCGAGGAAGGCGTAGAGCACGTCCACCAGGAGGTTGATCAGGGCAAAGGTGGCGGCGAAGAGCAGGACACTGGCCTGGACAATGGGGTAGTCGCGCACCAGGACGGCGTCCACCAGCAGCCGCCCCATCCCCGGCCAGGCGAAGACGCTCTCCACCACCACCGAGCCGCCCAGCAGCGTGCCGAATTGCAGGCCCACGATGGTCACCACGGGAATAAGGGCGTTCTTCAGCGCGTGCCGGTAGGTGACGGCGACCTCGTCCACCCCTTTGGAGCGAGCGGTGCGGATGTAGTCCTGGCCCAAGACCTCCAGCATGCTGGAACGGGTCTGCCGGGCGATGATCCCCGCGGCCACCAGGCCCAGGGTGACCGCGGGGAGCACCAGGTGTCGTGGCGTCCCCATGCCGCTGGCCGGCAGCCACCCCAGGAGGACGCCAAACAGGAAGATGAGCATCAGGCCTGACCAGAACGCCGGCATGGAGACGCCCACCAGCGCCAGAACCATGGCGCCGTTGTCCCACCAGGAATACGGCCGCCGTGCGGAAACGACACCCGCCGTCCCCCCGACGACCAGGGCCACAGCCATGCTGGCGGCGGCGAGGAGCAGGGTAGCCGGGTACCTCCCGGCTATCTCAGCGGCAACCGGAACCCCGGAGGCCACCGACCGGCCCAGGTCGCCGCGCAGCAGGTTGGTCAGGAAGACCGCGTACTGCACAGGAAGGGGACGGTCCAGCCCCCAGGCGCGGCGGACCAGGGCGATATCCTCGGCGGTGGCCCACTGGCTGGCCAGTAGCTCCGCCGGATCGCCGGGGATCAGCCGGATGAGCACGAAGACGATCATGGAGACCCCCAGTAACATGGGCACCATGATCGTCAGCCGACGGGCCAGGTATCGGTGCACGTCGGTCCTAGCGGTCCAGCCAGGTCTTGTGCAGCTCGTCCACCATCTCGGTAACCGAGATGATGAAGTCCTTCACGTCGGCCTTCTTGGCGTGGATCTGCGGCTCCGTGTACAGGAAGATCTGCGGCGCGTCCTCCATGATGATCTCCTGGATCTTGCGCAGGGCGTAAAGCCGCTTCTCCGGGTCGGTGAAGAAACGCTGGGCCAGGACCAGCCGGGTAAGGTCGTCCCGGGCGTAGAACATGTTGTTCAGGCCACCGGGCGCCCAGGACTCCTCCGTGTAGTCCTTCACCGCCAGGTCGGCGTCCAGGGTGGGCAGCCCCCAGCCGATGAAGAACATCTGGACGATGCTCTCCTGGACCCCCTTGCGCAGCACCGCCTGGTAGGCGCCCCACTCCATGCGGATGATCTCCACGCGCACGCCCACCGCCGCCAGGTAGGACTGCACCGCCTCCACCACTTCCGTATCCAGGAGGTAGCGGCCCGGTGCATAGTGCAACGTGGCCCGGAAGCCGTTAGGGTAGCCGGCCTCCGCCAGGAGCTGCCGGGCCCTGGCCGGGTTGTACTCGTAGGTCTTGATGGGGAAGTAACCGTACCCGGTGTGGGGCACCGGTGAGTCGGTGATCTTGGCCAGACCCAGGAAGAGCTTGTCCACGATGGCCTTCTTGTCCACCGCGTAGTTAAGGGCCTGGCGCACCCGCTTGTCCTTGAAGGGGCCCCACTGCACGTTCATGCCCACGAAGATCTTCCGCTGCGGCGGCGGGGTGAGCACGGTGAACCGGGGATTGGCCCGCAGGCGGGCGGCGTCGCGCGGAGGGACATGGTAGATGGCGTCTACCTCGCCGGCCTCCAGGGCCATGACCCGGGCGGCCGTCTCCGGGATGGGCCGCATGACCAGGCCCTCCAGGTACGGGGTCCCGCCCCAGTACTCCTTGTTGGCCGCCAGCCGGACCTCCCGGCCCTTCAGGTGGTGCACGAACTTGAAGGGCCCGGTTCCCATGGGGGCGGTGAAGTAGTTGGCCCCCAGTTTCTTCACCTGGGTGGGGCTGTTGATGGCGATGGGGGCGTAGGCCAGTTGGGCCGGCAGCGGGGCGAAGGGGCCGGCCGTGACGATCTGCACCGTGGTCTCATCCACGGGAACGACGCGGTCGATCATGGTGAAGGCCGGCCGCGCCGGGGCCCGGGTGGCCGGGTCCAGGATACGCTCCACGTTGAACTTCACCGCCTCGGCGTTGAAGGGGGTGCCGTCGTGGAAGCGCACGCCGCGGCGCAGCTTGAACGTCCAGGTCCGGCCGTCCGGGGAGACGGACCAGGACTCGGCCAGCGCCGGCAGCACCTTCCCGCCCTCCGGACTGATCCTGGTCAGCGTCTCGCTCACCTGGAGGATGATCCCCAGGTTGGGGATCCCCGTGGCCAGGGCGGAGTCGAAGATGGGAGGGTCTGTCCCTAACGACAGGACGAGCCAGCCCCCGGGTTTGGGTTTGGCCGCCGCGCCCCACGCGCCCGGCGTGCCTGCCGAAAGCACGAGCAGGGCGACCAGGGCTGCCAGTACCGCCACGTGCGGGTTCTTCATGTTGTCACCTCCTGGTGTCACCTGGTGTTGTCACCTCCTGGCCGGCAAGTCTGTCCGCTAACGCCGTGTCTTCGGCTCAGAGGCTCTCCGTGTGAAGGCGCGCCGTCGCCCGCCGGGGCGGATGGCGCCATCCCGCCTCATCTCGGGACCCACCGGAGGGATTTGCCACTCATAGCTGCGTTTGAGCACATCAAGCTGAAGCGAGGTCTCGGTTTTGCGGATACCCCGGATCCTGGCCAGCTGACGGGTGAGGAAGTGTAGCAGAGCCTGATTTGAGGGGAAGATGGCCTCGATGATGATGTCGTAGGTGCCCGTGGAGTAGCCCACGTAGCGGACCTGGGGCATCGCCACCAGGCGGCGGGCAGCCTCCTCCAGCCGCGGGGGGTCCACCTCGATGCCGATGAGGGCGACGATGGGCAGGCCGATCTTGAAGGGATTGGCCACGGCGGCGATGCGCACAATGCCGTCTGCCAGCATGCGCTCGATGCGCCGCCGGATGGTCCCCTCGGCCAGCCCCAGGCGGCGACCGATCTCGCTGTTGGTCAGCCGGCCATCCTGCTGCAGGTGCAGCAGGATCTGCCGGTCCACTTCGTCGATGGCCCGGGAAAATGGAGACGAATTCCGCAACGATCCGGCCGTCATCCGCCGAATTCCGTCCTTGAGGCCACCCTGCAGTCCGAGTCCCGCCGAGTCAATCGGGCGCAGACCCGATTTTGGGTGGACAGGGCAGCCGCCCTGCAGGCATCGACGCAGACCGGTTCGCGGGGGCGCAGGTGGCCAGGCTCTCGACGAGGTGGGGCAGCCCGCCCGGCTGCAGGGCACACGGTGGGCGGGGGGCGGGCCCTCCCGCGGGCGGTGACGGTGACCCGATGTCCGGCTAGCCGAAAACCCTTCCCTTCCCCAGCAGCGCCCGCAGCGTGGTGATCTTCCCGATGTGGTAGCCGCGGTGGTAGAGGAGGAAGAGCAGCGCCTCACCCGCGGTGGCATAGCTGTGCGTGCCCTCCACCTTCCGGGCCAGGTCCCCTTCCAGCGCCAGCTGCCGCAGGCGGTCGTTCACCCTGTCAAGTACCGGGAGCACCGAGGCCAGCGGAGGGTAGTCGGCTTCGCCGCCGCTGCCGGCGGTGAAGAGGGGCTCGAAGGCAGGAGGCACCTCGACGGCCACCCCGCTACGCACCAGCGCCCGGGCATCCACCAGGGCTATGTGGCCTACCTGCCAGACGATGGGGGCAAGGCCCTGGGGACGGGCCCGCGCATCTTCCTCGCTGATGTCGGTCAGGACTCGATGGATCCGGTGCGCGGTGCCGTCAAGCATCTCTGCCAGCAATCCGCGTGGGTCGATCATGCATTCGCTCCTTCCGCCGCGGCGCGGCCGGGGGGCCGGATCAGCCCATCCACAGCCCGCCGTTGAGGCTGATCGTCTGCCCGGTGATGTATGCGGCGGCGTCGAAAGCCAGGAAGACGACCGCTGCCGCCACCTCCTCAGGGGTCCCGGCGCGCCCCACAGGACGCTCCGCCAGTGCCGCCGGGTCCACCCCCGTCTGGGACAGGAGGTCGGTGGGTATACCCGACGGCGCTACGGCATTTACCGTAATCCCCCAGGGGCCCAGTTCCCGGGCCAGAAACTTCGTCAAGCCCAGCAGCCCCGCCTTCGCCGCGGCGTAGTGAGCCCCGAGGCGGCCGCCGGTCTGTCCGGCGATGGACGAGATGTTGATGATGCGTCCCCATCGCTGAGCCATCATGGTCGGCAGTACCGCCCGCACGCAGAGGAAGGCTCCCTTCAAGTTGACGTCCACCACGCGGTCCCACTCCGCCTCGGTTAGATCGGTAGTGGCGATCCGTGAGGCAGTCCCCGCGCTATTCACCAGAATATCGATGCGACCCATCTGCCGGAGGACAGCCTCCACCATGGACGTTACGCGGGCGCTGTCGGCCACGTCGGCACGGACGGCGATGGCGCGGCGCCCCAGGCCGGTGATCTCGCGGACTGCGGCTTCTGCGCCGTCAATGCTGGTGTGGTAGTTCACCGCCACGTGGGCACCGGCTCGGGCCAACGCCAGCGCCGTGGCCCGGCCGATGCCCCGGCCAGCGCCGGTGACCAGAGCGACGCGTCCGTCAGCCACGGCAGGCCAGGGTCGCAGGCATCAGCCCGGGGCAGGGGTGCGCAGCAGCGCGGTGAGGCTGCGTACAGAGTCCAACTCGGGTAAAGCGTCGATCAGGGCGCCCAGAGCCATAGTCCGATCGCGGCCCAGGGCGGGCTCGCTCAGCAAGTGAAATTTCTCTCGAAGCTCCTCCTCCGTTAGCGGGCGTCCTGGATCGCCTCGAGGGCGGTCCACCCGCGCTTCCAGGCTACGGCCGTCCGTGACCGTTATGGTGACAGCCGCTCCGAGCTGCTGTGGGTAGGCGGCCTCGAAGTCCGGGTCGACCGTGACCCGCACGCGATCTGCCAGCGCCAGGGTGCGGGAATCGGTTAGCCGCTCGGGAGTGAAGGCATCGGGCCCGAGGCGGCCATCCAGCAGCATGACGGCAACCGTGTACGGCACGCTGAACTGAGCATCGGTAGGGCTGCGGGGGCGGGAGATGTTGTGGTACTCATCCTGCAACAGAGAAAATCCTCTTACCTCCACGCCGCGAACCGCTTCCCCCCGCACGCCGATGGCGAGGAGGTTGCGAATTCCATCGAGAACCGGATGCAGGAAACGGCATGCTGGGTAGGGCTTGAACTGCACCTCCTCGAGCAGGTAGGTCTCGCCCAGACGGTCCGTGAGATGAGCGATACGTGGCGTGGCCGCGGCGCCCATCTCCCAGAACCCCATGGTGCCGTCGAAGATTTGGGCCGGGCCGGTGAAGCCGCGCTGCGCCAGGCGCGCCGCCAGAATGGCGCTGTGCACCGTCCACCCGTACGCGGACTTGACCATCGAGCGCCCCTGCTCCGCCAGCGCGCGGTCTTTGCGCCCAAGCGGCACCGGCGCCGTGGCTCCCGCCAGGCCCAGCGCGGCGTTCACCTTCTGCGGGGGGAGCGCGAGGAGCTTCGCCGCCGCCGCGGCCGCTCCGTAGGTCTGCAGCGTCCCCAAATCCCACATGGCCGTGTACCGGGGGATCAGCGGCCGGGCACAGGCCACGACCCGCGCGGAGACCTCATAGCCTGCCACCAGTGCGGCCAGCAGAGCGGACCCGTCGGCCCCAACCGCCTCCCCCAGCGCCAGCACCGTGGGGACCACTGTAGCTCCGGGGTGGCCAAAGAGGGTATCGTCAAAGTCCAGGGCGTTGGCCATGGTGGCGTGAGCAAAGGCGGTCAGCGGCGCGGGCAGCCGGCTTTGGCTGAGGACGAGGGTGGCCTCCGGCGCTCCGCCCATCTCCCGCGCCAGGGCGGCAGCGTAGCGCCCCGGCTCGGTGCCCGCACCGCCGAGGATGCAGCCCAGGGTGTCCTGTAGGCAGCGCCGCGCCACCGCTATCACCGTCGGCGAGAGTGTGGCGACGGAGAGCTCGTGGACGAATGCGGCGATTCGATCCGTGGCGGTCATACGGACACCTGGGTACGGCCCTGTGGCGTGGCGAAATGGCATGCGGCGAGGACTCCCGGGACCACCGGACGCAGCGGGGGCCTCTCGGCCCGACAACGCTCCACGGCGTGCGGGCAGCGCGGCGCGAAGACACATCCACGTTCATGCGTCCCCGTCTCCGGCTCGCCGCGCACGGGCACCTCGCCCAATGGCTGGTCGGGGTCGGCCAGAGGAGCAGCTGCCAAGAGCGCCTGGGTGTAGGGGTGGCGCGGACGGCGCACCAGTTCTTCCGCGGCGCCCTGCTCCATGATATGGCCCAGGTAGAGGACGATGATCTCGTCGCAGAGGTAACGCACCGTGGCCAGGTCATGGGAGATGAACAGAATGGCCAGACCGCGGCGCTTTCGCAGGTCCGCCAGGAGGTTGAGGATGCCGGAGCGGACAGAGACGTCCAGCATGGAGACGGGCTCGTCCGCCACCAGGAAGTCGGGATCCACAACCACGGCGCGAGCGATGGCTACCCGCTGCCGCTGCCCGCCAGAGAGCTCGTGGGGGTAGCGGAGAAGAAAGTCTTCCGCGGGGCGCAGGCCGCAATCCGTGAGCGCCTGCACCACGGCGTCGCGGCGCGCCCGTCGGGGCACTCCCTGGATGACCAGTGGCTCCTCCACCGCGTCCATGACGGTGAAGCGGGGGTTGAGCGATTCGTAGGGATTCTGAAAGATGATTTGCGCCCGGCGCCGGAACTCCCTGGGGCTGCGGCGCAACCAGGCGGAGAGGGGGCGCCCGTCGAAGCACACCTCTCCCCCGGTGGGCTCCTGCAGGCCGACCACCAGTTCCCCCAGCGTGGACTTTCCCGAGCCGCTTTCTCCCACCACGCCGACGATCCGGCCGGGCGGGACGGAGAAGCTTACCCCGGACAGTGCAGTGATACGCCTCCAGGACGCCCCGACGAGCCCGCCACGCAGGAAGAAGTCCTTGTGCAGGTCGCGCACCTCCAGCAGGGACGCCGCACTTGCGCTGGTGGTAGCAGGGTGCTGCGGCCGCTGCATGCTCCTCATGCAGGCACCTGCTCCCAGAGCCGCTCGTCCTCGGCCAGGAGACGCAATGCTGGCGCCTCGGCGGCGCGGTGGCAGGCGGTGAGCCGGCCGTCTTCTCCGGGGAGCAGGGGCGGCGTGATGGTGGCGCAGACCCCCACAGCGAAGGGACAGCGCGGCTGGAACGGGCAGCCACGAACCTCACCCAGCAGCGACGGGGGCGCACCGGGGATGGAGATAAGCCGCCGGGCGCGGCGCAGGTCGGGGAAGGCGTTGCGCAGCCCCATGGTGTAGGGGTGGGCCGGGCGGTGCAGGACCTGCCGCGTGGGTCCCACCTCGACCAGGCGGCCCGCGTACATGACGGCGATACGGTCGCAGGTCTGCGCTACCAGGGAGATGTCGTGGGAGATATAGAGGACGGCCACGCCCAGTGCCCGCCGCAGACGGATCAGCTCCTTCACGATAGCGTGCTGCGTGATGACGTCCAGCGCCGTTGTCGGCTCGTCGGCGATGAGCACCTGCGGCTGCAGGGCCAGGGCCATGGCGATGACCACACGCTGCCGCTGTCCGCCGGAGAGCTGGTGGGGGTAGCTGGTGAAACGGTCCGCGTCCAGCCCCACGGCCTGCAGCAGGGACTCCGCCTGGCGGCGCGCGGCGACGGAGGAGATGGGGCGGTGCGCGCGGATGGCTTCGGCGATCTGGTCACCCACGCGGTGCACCGGGTTTAGGGCATTCATTGAGGACTGGGGCACCAGCGCTATGCGCGCCCAGCGGAGGCGACGCATCTGTTCCTCCCGTAGCCGCAGCAGGTCCGTCCCATCCAGCAGCACCCGGCCGCTGACCTCGGTCTGCGCCGGAAGGATGCGCAGCAGCGCCCGGGCCAGGGTGCTCTTCCCGCAGCCGGATTCCCCGACCACGCCCAGGGCTTCGCCGCGGTGCAGCGCCAGGGAGACGCCGTCGACAGCGGTCAGCGGGCCGGCCGGGGTGAGGTAGCGCACCATCAGGTCGCGCACCTCCAGCAGGGAGCCTGTGGCGCTCGGGTGGGTGGGCGCGCTCATGGCTCGCGCAGCCGGGCCACCGCGGGAGCTGTAGCCACCGCCGTGGCCTCCGGCGCCAGTGGGGCGCGTACCGCCGCGACGGTTCGCAGGCGGGGGTTGGCCAGCTGTTCGTAGGCGCGGCTGAGGAAGAAGATGGCCAGCACCAGCAGCATGATGCACACCCCGGGCGGCACCACCCACCACCAGGCCGCACGAATGGATCCGGTGAGGAAGGCCGTGTGCAGGACTTGCCCCCAGGAGACCAGGCGGGGATCCCCGAAGCCAAGGAAACTTATGCTGGCCTCCGCGGTGATGGCCCACCCCGCCGTAATGGCCACATAGAGGAAGGCCAACGGCAGGATGTTGGGGGTGATGTGGTGTCCAAGGATGCGCAGGTGGCCGGCCCCGGCGGCCCGCGCCGCCTTTACGTAGGGCCGCTCAACCAGGGAGAGGACCTGGGCACGGATGATGCGGGCGGGGGAGCGCCACATGATCAGCGTGATGGCCAGGATGATGTTCCAGATGCTGGGACGGAGAATTCCCACCAGCGCGATGATGAAGGGTTCGAAGGGCAGGGCATAGGCCACATCCACGGCGCGCATCAAGACGTCGTCTACCCAGCCGCGATAGTACCCGGCCACCACCCCGACGGCCGTGCCCACGGTGGTGACCAGGATCGCCGCCAGCAGCCCGACCAGCAGGGCTACACGCGTACCCAGGACCACCTGGCTGAAGATGTCCCGTCCCAGGTTGGTGGTGCCGAACCAGTATTCCCGGGAGGGCGGCTGGAGGAAGGCGACGCGGCCCTGCGGTGTGGTCAGCACCTCTTGCGGATCGTGCGGGGCGATCCAGGGAGCGAAGAGGGCCACCAGGGCAAAGAAGCCCAGAACGAAGAGGCCGAGGGAGGCCAGACGGTCGCGGCGGATGACGGTAAGGTGGGCCCGCCAGTCCATGGTCAGCGCACGGAGACCCTCGGGTCGAGGTAGCCGTACACCAGGTCGGTGAAGAAATTCATCACCACCACCATGGCGCCAAGCAGGAGGAACGCCGCCTGGGCCAGGGGGAAGTCGCGCCGCTGCGTGGCGGCCACGATCTCCAGGCCCAGGCCCGGCCAGGAGAAGACGTACTCGATCACGGCTATCCCGCCGGCGGCCAGGGCGATGTAGATGCTGGCAGCGGTGACCACCGGGAGGAGGGCGTTGCGTGCCGCGTGGTGGAACATGATGCGCCCCTCGGCGAGTCCCTTGGCCCGGGCCAGCTCGATGTAGTCTTCTCCCAGGACCTCCAGCATCGTGTTCCGCAGCAGCAGCAGCGGAAACCCCAGGAAGTAGAGGCCGGAGACTATCGCCGGCTGGACCAGGTGGGTGAGGAAGTCCCAGCTGAGGTACTTGTCCAGGACGCCGCTGGCCACATAGCCAGGGGTACGCAGGCCGGCGTGCGGCAGCCAGTCCAGGGTGAAGGAGAAGAGCATGATGGAGAGCATCCCCGTCCAAAACAGCGGTGCGGAGCGAAAAACCAGGGCCAGCGTCACCCCGCCCAGCTCCAGCCGGGAGCCGCGCCGCCAGGCCAGGAGCATGCCTCCCAGGATGCCCAGGGTGTAGGCAAAGAGGAAGGCCGCCGCAGCCAGGATCACGGTGTTCAGCAGCTTCTCCCGGACGATGCCCATCGCCGGCTGGTGGTAGAAGAATGACCGGCCGAACTCCCCACGCAGCGCATTGCTCAGGAAGTGCAGGTACTGTACCCACAACGGTCGATCCAGGCCGAAGCGCTGCCGCAGCAGCTCGCGCACGTCCGGCGGAAAGGAGGGATCCAGCAGCGCGTACGTCGGGTCGCCAGGCAGGAGGCGGAAGAGGACGAAGGTGATTGTGGCTATGAGCCACAGCGTCAGCAGGCTCTGGGCGAGGCGGCGGATCAGGTACCTGACGCGCATGGGCCGGGAAGGTCAGGCGATCCAGAGGTCCCTGGGGAAGGTGCTGAGTACCTCATGGCCGTCGGCGGTGACAACGACGACGTCCTCCAGGGCGAAGTTGCCGATGCGCCCGTCGGGCCGGTCGCTGAAGATGGGCTCCACGGTGAGCACCATGCCCTCCTCGACCACGGTCTCCCCGTCCATGGCGATAGAGGGAGGCTCGTGCACATCCAGGCCGACGCCGTGTCCCACGCGCTCGATGCGGGCGTGCTCGGCGAAGCCCATCTCCCGGATCACCTCCCAGCAGGCCTCGAAGATAGCCCTGGTAGGGATGCCCGGTCGTATGGCTGCCACCCCTGCTTGCTGCGCCGCCAGCTCGCAGGCGAAGAAGGCGCGCTGCTCGGGCGTGGGATCGCCGATAGCGGCCATGCGCATGAAGTCGGACCAGTAGTCCTTGTAGGTGGCCCCCAGGTCAACGACCACCAGGTCGCCGCGCTGCAGGGGCTTGTCGAACGGCTCCACGTTGATCATGCGGTACTTCAAGCGGCCGGAGCGCACCATGACGAAGCCGGGGCGGTATCCGGTGGCGGCCAGCTCACGGAAGAGGATGCCGGCCAGTTCGCGCTCGCTCATCCCCTCGCGCAGGGCAGCAAAGCCCACCTGGAAAGCCTGGGAGGTGGCCGCACAGGCGCGGCGGATGGCCTCAATCTCCGCGGGAGACTTGACGACGCGAACCTGCCACAGGGCGGGAGCTCCGTCGACGACCTTCATCTGCGGCAGGGCGGCGCGCAGGGCCTCGTAGTCTGCCTGCGGCATGGCCAGGCGGGTGCCGTAGCCCAGCTCCCAGCCCACCCGTGCCGCGGTCAGGTGCAGGTCCTCCAGTGCCCGGCGGATGGCCAGGATGGGGTCGGGGGGTGCTCCCGGCACGCGCACCCCACCCCAGAGTCGGACGTCCTCAATCCAGGAGCTCTCGTAGGCCACGAACTCCAGGGATTCGGGTACCACCAGCGCCGGAGGGCGGCTGTCCGCCGGTACAATCAGCCCCAGAGGACGGTGCTTCGAATCCCAGCCGATGGTCTGCAGCCCGCTGAGGTAGACCACGTTCTCCTTGGCCGTGAGCAGCAGGGCGTCCAGACCCTGCTGGGCCATCACCCGGCGGAGCCGCTCCAGCCGCTGCTGGTATTCCGCGCGGGGAAAAGGAGCGTAGGTGCCCCGCACCTGCGCGGCTTTGGTCTCACTCATCACCATGCCTCCTTCCGACCTCACCTGCCGCACCGCGGGCGAGATGTCCCGGGATACGCGTCCTTGGCCCTGTTGCGGTCAGCGGGCGGGCATGAGCAGTCGGCCCTGCGCGTCCCAGGTGTACCCGGCTTCCCGCAGTAGAGACCGCGCCCGCTCCATGTTGAACTCCGCGTACCGCACGTTCGGATTGTGCCAGAATTCGTTAACCGGGGCGATCATCCCCCGGCCGGGCTCGGCCAGGCCGCGCTGGATGACGTTGACGATGACGTCATAGTTCACCGTGTGGGCCAGCGCGCGGCGGAAGCGCACATCGCTGAAGGGCGGCTTGCGCAGGTTGAAGCCCAGGTAGAAGACGCCGAAATCGGGCCGGCGCACCAGGGCCAGGTGCGGCACCGTCTTGGCCTCCTCAACCTGCTGTGGCAGAAGCCGCCGCTCGTGCATGTCAATCTCACCCTTCTTCAGGGCCAGGAAGAGCGCATCCTGGTTGGCGAACTTCACCAGGATAAAGCCGCGGGCTCGGGGCGCGTTAAAGTGCTTCTCGTAGCGCACCAGCCGCGTCTCTTCGCCGCGGCGCCACAGCTCGAACTTGAAAGGCCCGCTGCCGATGGGCGTGGGGTTGGCCCAGTCCTGGGGGTGCTTCAGCCGCTCCCGTTCCACCACATCTCCCCAGACGTGCCGCGGGATTAGGTAGATCTGGGTGAAGGTGGCCTGGAAGAGCGGGGGAAACGGCTCGGCCAGGCGGAAGCGCAAGAGGGTGGGGCTGAGTATCTCCACCTCTTTGACTGGATCGAGGAAGGGCTTGAACAGGGGGACCGGCCAGCGCTTCTGGTAGTCATAGGAGAACTTCACGTCCTCAGCCGTCACCGGGCGCCCGTCGTGGAAGGTCATCCCGCTGCGCAGCTCTACCTCCACGGTGGTGGGATCCACCTGGCGCCAGCTTCGCGCCGCCCATGGCACCGGTTTCCCAGTAGGGTCCACGCGGGCCAGGGTATCGTAGATCAGGCGCATCACCTCGATGTTGGCGCCGCCCGCCTCCACGAAGGGGTTGGTGGACTCGATGTCGCTCACCCGGCCCACCTTGAGGATCCCGTCACCAGTGAGCGGCGTGGCCTGCACCAGGGTCCAGAAGTTGAAGATCCCGTAACCGATGGTAGGAACGTGGCCGCGGAACTTCTCCTTGTTATAGGCGTGCACCTCGACGGGATGGTAAAGGGTGATGGTAGGGACGTCGCGGGCCAGGATCTCCTGTAGCTTGAAGACAATCTCCCGCCGCTTGCGCACGTCGATCTCCGTCCGCTGCGCCTCCACCAGCCGGTCGTACTCCGGGTTGCGGTAGCCCATGAAGTTCGTGCCGCCGGGGACGTCCTGCGAGGAATGGAAGGGGCGGAAGAGCAGGACGTCGGGGTCGAGCCGCTCCGGCCGGGCGACGAAGCCAGAGATGAAGGCGTGGAAGTCCCAGGGCGGGGTGCTGATGCGCCGACTGAGGGCGGTGAAGTCCATGGGCACGACCTCCACCTCCAGCCCCAGGCGGCGCCAGTTGTTGCTGAGCAGGATGCCGCTCTCGTAACGCACAGGGTCGTAACTTGCGGAGGGAAAGACGAAGGTCAGGTCGGGGACCCGCGTTCCGCTCTGGGCGCGCAGGCTCGCCGGCCAAAGCAGCGGGATCAGCAAGGACAGGATCACCAGCTTGCGCATGACGTTCCTCCTCTCTCACTTGCGGAATACCTCTGGCCGCGTGGGGCTCATGCCCCTACGCGGGGGATGACCTCCTCGGCGATGCGCCGCAGGTTCGTCCGGTGATCGAAGTCGGGAAAGGCGTGGCTGCCGAAGCGTCCGCCTGGCATGAGGACGGCGAGCTGTCCCACCCCGGCCCGGGCCAGGGTCTGTACCCGCTCGGCCACCTCCCCCGGGGGCCCCACGATCGTCAGCGCGTCCGCCAGCGGCGGATCTACGAGAGGTGCTGCCCCCAGGGGTCCCCCGGCGCCATAGGCCTTCTTGAAGGCGGCGATTCGCTCGGCGGAGAGCCCGATGGCCTGCAGCACCTCCGGCGGCGCACCCCCCACGATGTGGGCCACGGTGGGGCGCAGCCGCTCCATGACCTCTGCCTTCCGGTCAGTGACGATGGTGGTAACCCAGCTCACAACTTCCAGGGCCTGCAGCGTGCGGCCGGCGCGCTGCGCCCCCGCGCGTACGTGGTCCAGAGCGAAGCGGAGCCCTGGCTCGCTGACCAGAGCCCCGATGATCACTCCGTCGGCGACCTCTCCGGCGGCCCGCAAGATCTGTGGCCCGCGTGCCGCCAGGTAGACAGGTGCCGGTGGCAGGGACGTTATCTCCAGGGCGACGCCCTGCATGGTCAGCGTGGGGCTGCGATAGTCCACCCGTTCCCCCGCGAGCAGACGCCGGATGGTGACCGTTGCTTCCCGGCAGCGTGCTGCGGCGCGGTCGGTAGGCAGGCCCAGGAGGTCCAGCAGCTCCTTCCGGTTGCCCGCCCCCAGACCCAGGATGAAACGCCCACCCGCCAGCTCGGCCAGCGTGGCGGCGGCACGTGCGGTCATGGCAGGGTGACGGGTGGTAGGATTGGTCACCCCCAGCCCCAGGGTGATGCGCGTGGTGCCCTGGGCGCAGGCGGCCAGCGTGATATAGGGGTCGCGGCAAAAGGTCTGGTCGGGCATCCACCCTACGGAGAAGCCCAGGTCCTCGGCCAGTCGGAAAAGGGTCACCGTCTCCGCAGGCGAACCGGTGGGCAGAGTAGCGAACCCGAAACGCATCAGGCTTCCCCCGCGCGCAGCGTGTACTCCGCGATCGTGTAGCGGCGTACCCTGTCCCAGTCCAGGCTTACCCCCAATCCAGGGCCGGTGGGCACCTGGAGCGCGCCGTCGGTGAAGACCAGCGGGGTCTGCGCCACGTCCTCCTGCAGGAGGAACTGCCCGCCCAGCTCGCACCCATATGTGACCGACGGCGTGCTGGCGGCAAAGTGCAGTCCCGCCGCCGCGCCCACCGGGCCCTCCAGTGCGCCTCCCACATAGGCGGCGATGCCAGCGGCGGCAGCCACGGTGGCCACCTTCTTGCTGTTGAGGATGCCGCCCGGGCTGCAGACATAAATGGAGAGGATCTGGGCGGCGCGGCGTCGGGCGATCTCCAGGGCGTCCTGCACCGTGGTCGCGCTCTCGTCGGCCATGATGGGCAGCTCGGTAGCCCGGCTGACCTCGGCCATCCCATCCAGGTCCCACCAGGCCACCGGCTGCTCGAAGAACTCCACGTCGTAGCGCTCCAGCCGCCGCGCCACGCGAATGGCCGTCTTCACGCTGTAGGCCTGGTTGGCGTCCGCACGCAGGCGCACCCCGGGTCCTACGGCCTCCCGGATGCGGCCCACCATCTCCACGTCCTCGTCGGGCTGGGGGCGGCCCAGCTTGACCTTGATGATCCGCCATCCCCTGGCCACCATCTCCTGCGCCTCCCGCACTCCCGCCTCGAAGTCGGTGATGGGGATGGACCAGGAGAGGGGGACGGCAGCGCGCACCATGCCGCCCAGCAGTACGTGCACAGGTACGCCCAGCGCTTTGCCCGCCAGGTCGAAGACCGCCAGGTTGACCGCGCTCTTAGCCCGCAGGTTCCACGGCACCGCCGCGTCCATGGCCTGCTGGATTGCTTCCACGTCCAGCGGCGAGCGGCCGAAGACCGCCGGGAGCAACCGCTGGCGCAGCATCTCCAGGACCGTGGCCGGGGACTCGCCTTTGAGCGAGACGCCCACCATGTGCGGCGCCTCGCCCAGGCCTTCTAGCCCGTCGTTAGTGGACAGGCGCAGAAGGACGTTCTCCTGGTGGAGGGTGGTGCCGATGGCCATCTTGTGGGCGCGGATCACCGGAATTCTGGTCAGCGTAACCACTGCATGGACGATCTTCATCGGTCTCCTCCGTGGCGCGCTCACCGCCAGCCCGTCTGCAGGAAGACGGGCAGAGTCTTGCGGTCCAGCCCGGCCAGGCCCAGCCGCTCAACCGTCCGTCCCACCGCCCAGTAGTCCACGCCCCGGGCGACGGAGGCCAGCCAGTTCAAGGCGTCGTTGATCGGAGTGGGCACGCCCAGGAGGCGGCCCAGGGACGACATGAAGACGCAACCACAGGGGATGTCCTCGTCGATGTAGCGCCAGTGGATGCGGTCGCGCAGGCCCATAGGCTCGCCCGGGCTGCGGTACACTGCCGGGCTGCTGCCGAACTCATAGTAGAGGTCATCCAGCGACGCCGGTGGCAGCCCCGCCGCTTCCGCCAGGGCCATCCGCTCGGCGTCGTGGGCGTCCATGGCCCGCAGCACCCCCGGGGTCATCCCTTCGTTCATCAGGGAGAGCCGGCCTTCCGCACGCTCGATGGCCGCGTAGTTCAGGATCATCGGCGCCGGGTGGATGATGAAGTTGGGGTTGTTCAGGCCCGTGTCCAGGACGTTGAGGCCGCGGCGCGTCTCGATGATGCCGTCCAGACGGGCCAGCAGCTCGTCGGTGCGCTCAGCCGGAAAGGCGGCGGTGCGCACCCTGGAGGGGAGGCGAATCTTCACCCGGGCGGGGCCAATGATGCGCGCGGACTGCGGCAGGGTCACGGTTTCCCCCAGCAAGGGCAGCGGGTCCATGCCCCCCTCGCGCCAGATCTTGGCCACTTCCAGGGAGCCCGCTGAGCCTGAGGCCAGGACGACGGCCTGCCCTGACCGGATATGGGGTGCGAAGAGTCGGGCGATGTCACCGTGGGCGTTGGCAGTGGTGAAGACGAAGAGCAGGTCGGCCTCGCTGGCCTCCGTTGCATCGGGCGTGATTCGAGCCAGCGGGACGAACCCCTCTCCCCGGTCGCCGGTGATCTCCACCCCACCTCGCGCGGACACTGGCTCCAGGCGGGAGGGCGTCCGACTGAACAGGGTTACGATCAGCCCCTGGCGGCTCAGCACCGCCGCCGCGGCCAGCCCTCCGGCCCCCGCCCCGATCACCGTGACCCGCACCACCGCCTCCCTTCGTCAGACCGGCAGGAGCTGCGCGCCGGGCGGGGCGACCAGCCGGTCCGGGGGCGCGCCCAGGCGGCGGGAGAGCTCGTTTGCCGTTTCGATCACGCGCCGCACGGCCTCGGCGATGGCGTCGTCGCCGTGCAGGTGGCGGGCGAACCCCACGCTCACCGCTGCGACAGTCGTGCCATGGTGGTCACGCACCGGCGCGGCCACGCCTACCATCCCTGCGATGCGCTCCTCTACGTTCAACGCGTATCCAGCCAGCCGCACAGCCTCCAGGTGCTGGCGCAGCCGTTGCGGGTCCACGATTGTGTGTGGCGTGAGGGCGGGCAGCGGATGGCTGATGAGTCGGTCGAGGACGTCGGGGGGTAGGTCGGCCAGCAGGACCTTGCCCGAGGCAGTGGCGTGGGCGGGTCGGCGGTCCCCCACCCGAGCCGTCATCTTCAGGCCCTCCGCCCCCTCGATGGCGGCGATGTAAAGCACCTCCATCCCGTCGAGCACGGCCATGGCGGCGGTATGCCCGCTGCGCCGCATCAGGTCGCGTAGCAGCGGGGTGCCTTCGCGGATGAGGGGCTCTTCGCTCTGGAAGACCCCGGCCAGCTCCATGATTCCGGGGCCCAGGCGGTATCGTCGGGACGACGGGTCCCGCTGCAGCAGGCGCCCATCTTGAAGGGTCAGCAGGATCTTATGCACGACGGCTTTGTGCCATCCAAGCTCCCGGCTCAGCTCGCTGACTGACCGCTCGGGATGGTCCTTTGTGAACGCCTGCAGCACGCGAACTGCCTTTTGAATAGAGTTGATCGTGTATGGGCGCCTGAGTGGCACCCGCACTCGTTGTGACTCTCCAGCCGGGCCCGGGCTGGCCATGGCTGCCCCCCTACCCCCTTCCCTTCATTGACGTGCGGAAGGGGTTAGTTCTAAAATAGGCCCAAACTATCGCTCCTTACAATACAATGTCTCTCTATAGGAGACAAACCAAAGAGGGGGGCGGCCAACCTGAGTGAGCTCATCTCGGGGCGATATCGCCGGCTGAACCCTCCGCAGAGGACGCTCTTCGGGCCCGACTTGAGCAATCCATCCCCGCGAGCCGTTCAGGGGCTCATTGCTTCCATTGAAGGAACGCACGACGCTGATTTCCTCCGGACGGTGGCGGAAGCTCGGGAGCTGGCCGCCGCAGTCTTTCAGCTCACCCAGGGAGAGGTGGCCATCCTGCCCGTATTGGAGGAGGCGGCCGCCGAGATCGTCTGCGGCAGTCTGCTGCCGGTGGCGGCCAGGGTCGTGGTGGGAAGCTGTGGCGCCTACGGAGAACGGCTGGCCTTCGCCGCACGTCGGCTGGGCCACACGGTGACACTGATAGAGGCAGCCCGGGGGGAAGCTGTTGCGCCGTGGACCCTGATCGACGCCGTCCGCTCCCTCCGGCCCGACGCCGTCCTCCTCATGCACGGTGAGGGGAGCACCGGGGTCCTGCAGCCCCTGGATGGTGTGGGGGAGGCCTGCCGTCGGGTAGGCGCGCTGCTGCTGGTGGATGCCTCCTTCACTCTCTCCGGTGTGGACCTGCGCACCACCGCATGGCAGATCGATGCGGCTTGGTCGGGGACGCAGCGCTGCCTCAGCGCCGTCGCCGGGCTTACTGTGGTGGCCCTAGGGCCGCAGGCGCTGGAACGACTGGCGCCCACTCCTTCCTCCGCCCTGCACCTGCGCCGCGCCCTCAGCGGTGACTACGAGACATTCCCCGCTCCGCTGCTTTATGCGCTGGTGGAGGTCCTCCAGCTGTGCAGCGACCAGGGCCTCGCATACCGCTTCGCTCGCCACCGCAACCGGCAGATGGCTCTCATCGCCGGCCTGCAGGCCCTTGGGCTGGAGATTGTGGCCGCGCCCGCGGCCCGCCTTCCCTCGGTGACGGTCGTGCGTGTGCCCGCGGGCGTTGACGGGGAGGCGGTACGGCGCGCGCTGCTGGGCCGCTTCCGGCTGGAGATCGGGGGATCGGTGGACGCAGCATTGGGTCCGGCCTGGCGGATCGGCGTCATGGGGCACTCCGCTGCCCCTGCCAACATCCTGCTGCTGTGCTCCGCGCTGGAGGTGCTCTTGGAGGAACAGGGCTGCCAGGTGCAGCGCGGGGCTGCGGCCCGTGCGGCCCTGGCTGTGCTGGAGTGGTGACCGCAGAAAGGGGGAGAGCATGGTGAAGCTGGCGCTGAGCTACGCCGCCTCAACCCAGCACCTGCCGTACTTCGTGCGGGCACTGGAGAACTGCTCCGTCCGGGATGGCGAGACCGTCCTCATCCACACCGACACTGAGTCCTACCCGCACTATGCCGCGGCTTTCCTGGGGGCAGCGAGGATCAAGAACGCTGATGCCTACCTCCTGGTCCACCCTGTGGACGTTCCGGAGAAGGGGGCGATCAAGGCCTGGCAGGCCGCCGATCTGGTGATCGACCTCTCCAGCGAGCAGCACGCCTACGCCGACATCCTGCGCGAGGCGTTGAGCGCGGGGACGCGTGTGCTGCGGGTGGGGCAGCCCTGGGACGTGATGAAGCGCCTCTTCCCCACCCCGGAGCTGAAGCGTCGCGTGATGGCCGGCGGGGCCATCATGGAACGCGGCACCACCCTGCGCATCACCTCCGAGGCGGGCACGGACCTCACCATCTTCAAAGGCAGGCGCTACACCATGAAGATCTGGGGCGGCGCGGACACCCCCGGGCGCTGGGACATCTGGCCCAGCGGGATGGTCTGCTGCGCCCCTGAGGAGGACAAGGCCGAGGGCACGCTGGTGGTGGACCGCGGAGATGTCCTCCTCAGTATGGCCCACTATGTTGAGGAGCCCATCACCATGCAAGTCCGCGACGGGCTCATCGTAGAGATCTCCGGCAAAGGGAAGGACGCCCACCTGCTCAAGACCTGGCTGGCCAAAAGCGGTCACCCCGATGCCTACCGCATCGCCCACGTGGGCTGGGGCTGCAACGACAAAGCACAGTGGGACCGTCTGGCGATGCACCCGCGCTTTGGGTTTGCCACCCAAGACAACGAGGCCTTCTACGGCAACATGCAGATCGCCTTTGGCTCCAACTACGGCATCTTCCCGGACGGCCGGACCAAGTGCCCTTCGCACATCGACTTCCCCTGTTTGCGCAACTCCTTCTGGGTAGACGACGTGCAGGTGATGGACCGGGGGAAGTTCCTCATCCCGGAGCTGCAATAGACGGTCGGCGATGAGCGAGTATGCCGAGCGCATCCGCCGCGCGACCGCGCAGCTCCGGCAGGCCGGAGCCGACCTGCTGGTCGTCGGGCCGTCCTCCGACCTGATATATCTCACCGGTCTGGTGGGCAACCCCAGCGAGCGGTTCAAAGTCTTGCTGGTCTCCGCCGCAGGGGAGACGGCACTGGTGCTGCCCGCCTTCGAAGTCTCGCTGGTCGACCACTTGCCGGTCCGCCCTGCCCTCTACCCCTGGGAGGAGACCGAAGATCCCCTCCCCGCGTTCCGCCGTGCGGCGCGAGCGCTGGGCGGCGGACGGAGGGTAGCGGTAGGGCCACAGCTCTGGTCCACCTTCCTGCTGCGTCTCCAGGGAGCGCTTCCCGACGCCGCATTCATGGACGGCGGGCCGCTGCTGGCGCCCCTGCGCATAAGGAAGAGCCCCGAGGAGCTGGAGCTGATGCGCACGGCGGCACGCATCGCCGACCAGGCCTACCTGGCATTGCTGCAGCAGCCGCTGGCCGGGCGCACAGAGCGGGAGGTCCTGGCCCTGATTCACGACGGGCTGCGCCGCGCGGGGATGGAACGCCTGGGGGGTGGGATCGTCGGCGCCGGGCCCAACGGCGCCTCGCCGCACTATAAGACCGCCGATCACAAGGTCGTTCCCGGCGATGCGCTGGTTATCGACTTTGGCGGACAGTACCGCAACTACTGGGCGGACATCACGCGGACGCCACACGTCGGCCCTCCGGGCGACGACTTCCGGTTCGTCTACCGCATCGTCCAGGAGGCCCAGCAGGCGGCGCTGGAGGCGGTGCGGCCTGGGGTGTCCTGCGAAGCCATCGACCGCGTGGCCCGGGACCACATCGCCCGCCACGGATTTGGTGAGTTCTTCGTTCACCGGACTGGCCACGGGATTGGGCTGGACGGGCACGAGGAGCCGTACCTGGTCCAGGGCAACTCGACGCCACTGGAGGAGGGGATGACTTTCAGCCTGGAGCCGGGGATCTACCTGCCGGGGCAATTTGGCGTGCGCATCGAGGATATCGTCGCCGTCACCGCCGACGGCGCCGAGCGCCTGAATACCTGCTCCCGGGACCTGACCGTCGTGACGTAGTGGCACGGGAGGGATGGGGGAGCAGTGGTCGCCCAGCCGCTGACGGTTCAGGCGCAACGCCCGGCCGGGGGGAGCGCGCTGGTCTGGCGGCAGTTGCGCCGCAACCGCGCGGCGCTGGCTGGCGGGGTGGTCCTCCTCCTGCTCCTCCTGATGGCCGTCTTCGCCAGCGCGGTCGCCCCGGTCGACCCCATCCTGATCAGGCCGGAGCAGCGGCTGCTCCCACCTTCCCGCACCCATCCCTTCGGGACGGACGAGCTGGGGCGAGATGTCCTCAGCCGGGTCATCTACGGCGCGCGCATCTCACTGACAGTGGGGCTTATCTCGGTCGGCGTGGCCCTGCTGGGCGGCGTGAGCCTGGGGCTACTGTCCGGATACCTCGGTGGGTGGGTGGACACCCTGGTCATGCGTCTGGTCGACGTCCTCCTAGCCTTTCCCGGGATCCTCCTGGCCATCGTTATCGCCGGGACACTGGGCCCTGGGCTGCGCAATGTCATGATTGCCGTCGGCATCTTCTCGGTGCCTACCTATGCCCGGGTGGTGCGGGCCACTACGCTGGCGGTGAAGGAGCAGGAGTACGTAGAAGCCATGCGCGCGCTGGGAGCTTCTGGTGTCCGCATCGTCCTGCGTCACATCTTGCCCAACGTGGTGGCCCCCATCATCGTCCTCTCCACCCTGGGGGTGGCCACGGCCATCCTCTCTGCGGCTGGCCTGAGCTTCGTCGGGCTGGGTGCGCAGCCGCCCACCCCCGAGTGGGGCGCCATGCTCAGCCACGCCCGGCCGTATCTACGCAACGAGTGGTGGATGCCCACCTTTCCCGGGCTGGCCATCATGGTCACCGTGCTGGCCATCAACCTGCTGGGGGACGGGCTGCGCGATGCCCTGGACCCCCGGCTGCGTGCCTGAGACGACCGCACTGAAGGAAGCGCGATGCGGTGATGCTCATGACTGGGCGGTGACCCGACCGTGCATGGCTATCTGCGTCGTCGCGCACTCTTGGGCTTCATCACCGTGCTTGGGGTGTCGGTTGGGGTCTTCCTGATGATCCACCTGGTCCCCGGAGACCCGGTGCTGGTGATGCTCTCGGAGTTTGCCTCACCGGCCGACCAACAGGCCCTGCGCCAGCAGCTCGGGCTGGACCGTCCGCTCTACATCCAGTACTGGCGCTACCTCAGCGGGGCTCTGCGCGGGGACCTGGGGCGCTCTGTGCGCAGCAACCGCCCCGTGGTCAGCGAGATCGCCTGGCGGCTGCCCAACACGCTGCGGCTGGCCGTGGTGGCCACGCTCCTGGCTGCGGCCAGTGGGGGGCTCGTCGGCGTCGCCTCCGCGGTACGGCGGAACACGCTGTGGGACCATGCCACGATGCTGGCGGTGCTCGCTGGCCTCTCCATGCCCAGCTTCTGGCTGGGGCTGATGCTGATGATCATCTTTGCCGTACGCCTGGAGTGGCTGCCGGTGGCCGGGTACGAGGGGTGGCAGTATGTGATCCTGCCGGGGCTCACCCTGGCGGCGGGGCCAGCTGCCGTGCTGGCCCGGCTGACCCGGAGCAGCATGCTGGAGGTGCTTAACCAGGACTTCGTCCGCACAGCCCGGGCCAAGGGCCTGCGCGAGCAGACGGTGGTGGTGAAGCACGCGTTGAAGAACAGCCTGATCCCGGTGGTTACCGTCCTGGGGCTGCAGTTCGGCCACCTGCTGGGCGGTGCCGTTATCACTGAGTCGGTCTTTGCCTGGCCAGGGGTGGGGCGCCTGGTCGTGGAGGCCATCCTGGCCCGTGACTTCCCCGTGGTGCAGGGGACGGTGCTGGTCATCGCGCTGGGTTTTGTGTTGGTCAACCTCATTGTGGACGTGCTCTACGCCTATCTCGACCCGCGGATCCGGCTGACCTGAGCCAGCCGAAGAAGGAGGGAGGATCATGCACGTACGAGGTCTGGTCATCATGGTTACCCTGCTGGCGGCGCTGCTGCTGCCGGCGGCCGGTGGCGGGGCCGTGGCGCCTCCGCCGCGGCCCGGAGGGCGGGTGGTGGTGGCCCTCACGGCGGGATGGGACCTGCTCGATCCCGCGGTAGCCGCCTTCACCTTCGCCCGGGAGATCATGGGGAATATCTTCGACCCCCTGCTCATCCGGGATCCGGATACCGGGGAGATCCGCCCCGGCGTGGCCTCCAGCTACACCGTCTCCCCGGACGGGCGGGTAATCCTCCTCAAGCTGCGCCAGGGGGTGAGGTTCCACGACGGCACGCCGCTGAACGCGGAGGCGGTGGCCTTCTCCATCAACCGGATCAAGGATCCGGCCCTGCGCTCCCCCTTTGCCGCCACCATCCTGGGGCCGGTGGAGCGGGTGGAGACCCCAGACCCCTTCACGGTGCAGATCACCCTCTCCACACCCTTTGCCCCATTCCTCGACGCGCTGACGGAGATCGGCCTGGCCCCCGTCTCCCCCACCGCCGTGCGTCGCTTCGGCGCCAACTTCGGGCAGAACCCTGTGGGCACCGGTCCATTCATTGTTAAGGAGATCGTTCCCAACCAGCGGGTCACCCTGGTGCGCAACCCCGACTACCGGTGGGCGCCTCGCTTCTTCCGCCACCCCGGCCCCGCCTATCTGGACGAGCTGGTGTATACCGTCGTCCCCGAGGACGCCACCCGGTTGGCTCAGCTGGTGCGCGGTGAGGTCCAGGTGCTCTACAACGCGCCGCCACGGGAGGTAGCGCGGCTGGGGCGTAACCCCAACTTCAGGGCCTTTTTCAAGAACCAGTCAGGCCTCCCCCGAGTAATTGTGCTGAACACCAGCCGCTGGCCGTTCGACGACCTGCGCGTGCGCCAGGCGGTGGCCCACGCTATCAACAAGGATGAGCTGCTGCGGGCCGTCTACGAGAACGTAGGCGCCGTGGCTAACGCCCCGCTCTCCCCGGCGACCTGGGGGTACAACAAGGCCGTGGAGCAACTGGCCCAACCCTACAGCCCTGACCGGGCGCGTCAGCTCCTGGCGGAGGCGGGATGGCGTCCGGGACCGGACGGCATTGTGGTGAAAGATGGGCGGCCGTTCCGCATCCGCCTGGGGACCATCACCGTGGCGCAGCAACTGCTGGACGCACAGGTGAAGCAGGCGCAGCTGCGTCAGGTGGGCATCGACGCCCAGATTGTGGCCATCGAACAGGCGCCCTATCTGGCCGGCATCCGCCGCGGGGAGTGGGAGATGGCTGGCATGCTTTTCGTCAGCGCTGACCCGGATGTGCTCTTCATTGTGGGGCACAGCAGCCAGATCGAGCGAGGGTGGAACACCGCCATCTACCGTAACGCCGAACTGGACCGCCTGCTGGAAGAGGGACGGGTGACCATGGACCCGCGGCGCCGCTTTGAAATCTACACACGCGCCCAGGAGCACTTGATGCGCAATGTGCCCTACATCCCCTTCTACGTCATCAGACGTGCCTTCCTGACCACCGGTAACCTGAACGGGTACGTCCTGGACGCCCGCGCGTTCCAGCTGTTTCACAACGCCTGGCTCGCCCGGCGTTAGGGCCGTGGGCCAGCGGGGGACGGGCGGCGGGGCGGGGCTGCGGCCTGCGTCCCGCCGCCTCCGGGTCATCGTCCCTGTCGGGCACGCCACAGGCGCACCCCTGTCTCCACAAACGTGGCCAGGACCTCGGTCTGATATGCGGTGAGGACCCCAAAGGGAATGCCCGTATTGTAGAAGTCCCTGGCCGCAGCGAAGGTCCCTGCCGGGTCCTTGAGGTAGTCCAGGTCGGAGACGGTGCCGCCGCACTTCTTCACCGTCGGGGCGCACCCCAGCCCGTAGAGGTCCGGCGGGTCTGAGCTCGTCCGCAAGGTGAGCACGTCCACCAGCATGAACCCGGTGACGTTGCCGGCCGGGTCAACCTGCCCCTCGATCACCGGCCGGATCTCCGCCTCCGCCCACCAGACATAGGCGGTCTCCATGTCCGTCTGGGTGACGCCGGAGGGATGGAGCTTTCCGAAGAGCTCCTTCTGGCGGCGCGCCTCATCCGGGCTGGTGATGAAACCTGCTCCCGCCGCCTCCACGCCGACGAAGACCTGCGCGGTGTCCCGCTCCCCGTGCCTGGACTGCCTGAGGTAGGTCTTGATCGCCTCCGGAAGCGTAGGGACGGCCATGCTGGCGACAATCTCCTGACCCAGGGCCAGGGTCGCCGGATGCGCCTTGAAACACGAGTTCACCAGGCGAAGCTGCCGACCGTCCGCGGTGTGCACGCGGAAGGGCAGGGGAAGGTAGCGGTCGTTGACGTCACCGGTGGGCCAGGGAGAAACTAGGGGGATGGCCGGGTCCAGAGGCGCGTGCAGGTCAACGGGAGCGCGGAAGACGCGGGGGAAGTTGGCCCGGTAGAGCTCCCGCCACCGGTTCACGTTCCCGGTGTACCGCTTGGCCAGGGAGGCCAGCGTATCCCCCTGTTTGGGCACGATCCACCCGCGGGTCACCACCGGGGTCACCTGGAACCAGTCGTTGACGCAGGCATAGGCCACCAGCAGCGAGTCGCCGGGCTGCATGGGCATGTAGCCGCCGGCAATGCCCCCGTGGAACTTGAGCACGTAGTCGCTGCCGGCCGGCGGGTAAAAGCGGTGCAGGTCGCGCATCGCCTCCATGACATTGGCCGGGCCGACGCCGGTAGTGAAGACGACGAAGCGCAGCCCTCCGATGGTCCCGGTGCAGAAGGTGCGGGCGTTGATGGTGCGGCACTGCTTGCCTTCCAGGCGACGGGTCAGGCCGGCGATCTCCCCGGCGTTGTCGCCCCCGAAGGCACCGGACGCCCAGGCGTCCACAGGCTGTACCCCGGGCGGAGCCTGGGCCCGCAGCGGAGCGGCCACGGATGCGGCGGCAAGCGCCAGCGAGAGCACGGTCACAGCGACAAGTACCCGGTTACCCATACCCACCCTCCCTTCGATGGCTCATACCAAAACCGCGACAGTCGCCAATGCGCGCCCCGGTGCCGGGGTGCGGCAGTCGGCCGAGTGGGGGATCGCCAGCCCGCAGATGGCGGCCGGGCCAACCCACGGGAAGTCTGGCCCGTCCAATGGAGGGGAAGAATTAATGCCAACAGGGCTCCCGGCCTCATGACCACCTCGGGAGGTACCATAGCCAGGACGAGGTAGATGCCTGGAGGTTTCTTCCTGCAGCGGTTTCCTCTCCTCCTGCTGCTGGTGGTGGCAGCAGCCGCGCCTGTGGTTGTGGCGCCGCAGACCACGCCCGCCCGTTCCGCTCCTCCCGTACCACCCTCGTACGCAGGACTCTATGAGCTACTCGATGCCCGCCTCCGGCTGATCGAGGAGGCCGTCAACGCCCGGGGCGCTGCCGGCCGCGATGTCATCTTCGCCGCCGAGCTGCTGCCGGCCAACGCTAACATCGGAGAGGCGCTCTTTCGGGAGCAGACCTGGCCGCTGGTGCTGCTCTATCTGGACCGGCTGCAGCGGTTGGGAGTGCGAGGCGTGAAGGTGGCGGTCAAGTACCCGGTGCTGCTGTCCGGGTTCCCCCGCGCCGCGGAATACCTGCAGTCCTACCGCCGGCTGGGCGAGGAGCTGCGGCGGCGGAACGTCAGGTTCCTGGCGCAGATGACGGACGGCTTCCGTCCTTCGGCCTTTAGCGCGCTGCCGGTGGAGCCCTACTACGCCGGCCTGACCTGGGAGCGCTACCGCCGGGAGAAGCGACAGATGGCGGAGACCGTCATCCGCGAGGTCCGCCCCGACTACCTCACGGTGCAGAACGAGCCGGGGACACAGGCGCAGAACACCGGTCTGCCCATGACCGTGCAGCACACCACCGACCTGCTGGAGTACGTCACCCGCGGGCTGGACGCGCGGGGGACGCTGGTAGGGGCAGGCGCCGGGACATGGGAGGATCTGGCTTATGCGCAGGCCCTGGCCCGGATCGTGGGGCTGGACTATCTGGACATGCACATCTACCCCATCACGCGGGACTACGTGGTGGACCGGGCCTTCCGCTTCGCCGATATCGCCCGCCGCGCCGGCAAGCGCCTGGTGCTGGGGGAGGCCTGGCTGTACAAGGCCAGCGACCAGGACCTGCGCACAGGAAGCGTGGCCGCCGCACCGGCACTGTTTGCCCGGGACGTCTTCAGCTTCTGGGAGCCGCTCGACGCCCGGTTTGTCGCGGCCATGGTCAGGTTCTCCCAGGTGGCGGGGACCGACTTCACCTCGTTCTTCTGGTCGCGCTACTTCTTCGGGTACGTGGACTACAGCGAAGAAAGAGCACGGCTGTCGCCGGGCGAGCTTTCGCGACTGGCCAACGCCGCGGCCGCCCGTAATCTCGCCGCCGACCCGCCGGGCCTGACCTACACCGGAGCCACCCTGCAGCGGCTGCTCACGCGCTGAGCGAAGCACAGCGCAATGGCGCTTCTCCGCCGGAAGAAGAGTGCCGGGCAGGAAGGAAGGCGCTAGCCTCGCGCCGTGCGGAGCATCTCCCGGACGCGCCGCACGGTGGCAGCTACCCGTTGTGGTGGCGGGAGATCGCCGCCTCGCCCGAAGATGGCTCCGCCCAGGGCCACGCCCGCTGCTCCCGCGCGGAGCATGGGCTCGATCCGGTCCAGACTCATGTTGCCGATGGCGAAGGCCCGCAGCCCGGGATAGGGTCCGCGCAGCGCCCGCAGGTACTCGGGGCCCAGCAGGCCGGCGGGAAAGAGCTTCTGCACGTCCAGCCCTGCGCGCAGCGCAAGCCCTACCTCGGTCGCCGTGGTCACCCCGGGCAGGTAGAAGGCCTTCGCTTCCCGGGCCACACTGGCCACATCTGGAAACAATCCCGGCGAGACCAGGTACGCGGCGCCTGCGTCCAAAGCGCGGCGGGCGTCCTCGGCGGTGATGACGGTCCCCGCGCCCAGCCGCACCTGCGGGGCGTACCTCTCTCCGATCCACTGGATCTGGTCGAAGGCTCCCCCCTCCACGGTGATCTCGACGAAACGCACTCCCGCGGAGAGCAGCACCTCCACCAGACGCCCCAGGGCGTTACGGGGGAAGCCCCGCAGGATCGCCAGCAGCCCGTCGGTCAGGAGCTCCGCACGCACGGACTGCGCGGTGCCGACACCGGTGTCCCTCATGTGTCCTCCAAGGAGATCCCGTGCTGGCGCAGGAAGGCGCTCCACTGGCCGGCGACGGCCTCTACGATCTGGGCCAGCCAGCGCTCCCCCTTTGCAGCGGTGGCGCGCGTGGCATCGCCGAAGACGCCGGTGCGGGCCAGATCCCCCATTCCGGTCGCCGTGTACCCGTAGTCCGGGGGGACCGGAGGGTAGTCGCTGACAGCCCGCTCCATCCGCACCAGGTCCGGCCGCACCGCCAGCATGAGCGAGGTCTCCACCTCTTCCGCGTGGAGCTCGTACGCCCCCAGCCAGGGGCGGCTTTCCGCCTCCTGCACTGCGCGGTCCAGCCCCAGGGGCGCGCCGTGCAGGATGGCCACCGAGGAGACCTCGGCCAGCTCCCTTACTGCGTACTTCAGCGGCCCCTGGTTGGCACCGTGTCCCGTGAGGATGAGCATGGCCCGCACGCCGCCGCGCTCCAGGCTGCGCACGATCTCCTTCACCACGTCCATAAACGTGCGCACCCCCACCCAGGCGGTGCCGGGGAAGCGGTGCCAGACCCAGGAGTAGGTGATGGGCAGGGCCGGCAGCAGGTAGCCGGCCGTGCGCTCGGCCACGCGGCGGCAGATCTCGGTGGCCAGGACGGTGTCGGTGTTCTGGGGGAGGTGGGGCCCGTGCTGCTCGGTGGCGCCCAGAGGGAGGATGGCCGCCGGTACACGCGCCAGGTACGCCCTAGCCTCCTCCCATGTTGCCGTCTCTGCCTGGAGATAACGGAGGTACACCACATCACCTCCCCTGCGGGGGATCCGTCTGCGGATCCGCTGCGCGGCCGCGACCGGCGTAGGCGGCATGTGCAGCTTCCAGGTCGGCGCGGTAGGCAGGGATCTTACGCCACCACAGGTCCGACACCGACAGCCCTGTGAGCGTTCCGGGCTCCAGCGCCGCCAGGAAGATGGCCGGCTCGTGCAGCACGGCCGGATCTTCCAGGTCGGTCCTGGCGGCGGGAGGCAGGTGGGCGAAGAAGCCGGTGTCCAGCTTTGTGTAGGGGCAGAGGCTGTTGACGTTGATTCCGTAGGTGCGCAGCTCCTTGGCCAGCACGTCGGTGAGCGCCTCCAGCCCGGCCTTGGAGGCACAGTAGGCAATATCGCCCGGCTGCCCCATGCGCCAGTGCCCCAGCAGCGAGGTGACGTTGATGATGTTGCCGCGCCGCCGGGCGCGCATGGAGGGGATGACGGCCTGCGCACAGATGAACGGGCCGGTCAGGTTCACCCGGAGGATGCGCTCCCACAGTTCCAGAGGCAGGTCTGCGGCCTGACGGTGATCCAGATCGGTGATGCCGGCATTGTTCACCAGGATGTCGACAGGCCCCAGGGCGGCTTCGGTTCGGGCCACGGCCTGGCGGACCGTCGCGGCATCGGTGACGTCGGCGACGCAGGAGATCGCCTCCCCGCCGCCTGCACGGATGGCTTCAACGGTGGCCTCAACCCCCTGGGGGCGCACGTCGACCACCGCCACCCTGGCTCCTTCCTGGGTAAAGGCCAGCGCCAGCGACCTGCCGATGCCACCTCCCGCACCGGTGATGAATGCCACTTTTCCCGTCAGCCGCATGGCCACCTCCCTACTGCAGCGCTCCCAGGGTCAGCCCGCGAGTGATGTGGCGCTGCACGATAAAGACCAGCACAAAGGCCGGCGCCATGGCCCCGGCGGAGACGGCGCAGATCAGCGGCCAGTCGAAGGACATGGTCCCTGCCAGCGAGGCCACCAGAGCGGGCACGGTGCGGGCCTCAAATGAGGTGAGGATGAACGCCAGGATGAACTCGTTCCAGGAGAATACGAAGATGAGGATGGCCACCGCGACGATCATGGGGAGACTGGGTGGAAGCACGGCGTGTCGCAGCGCCCCCCAGCGGGTGGCGCCATCCACCAGAGCCGCCTCCTCCAGCTCTACGGGCACATCCTCGAAGTAGCGCATGAGCAGCCAGATGGCGAAGGGCAGGTTGAAGGCCAGGTGGGCCAGCGTCACTGCCAGGCGCGTGTCCAGCAGCCCGAGGAGGCGCATCAGCATGTAGACGGGCACCACCACGCCAAACGCCGGGGCCATGCGCGTGGAGAGCACCCAGAAGGAGAGGTTGTCCTTGAGAGGACCTTGCAGGCGGGCCAGGGTGTACGCCGCGGGGACGGCCAGCACCAGGGCGATGATGATGTTTGTGGCGGCCACAAAGAGACTGTTGCCGAACGGTTGGAGGATGCCGGCGGTGAACACCTTCTCCCAGGCTTCCCACGTCGGGGTAAAGACGACCCGTGGAGGGAGTGCCAGGGCATCGTGCCGCGTCTTGAACGAGGAGAGCAGCAGCCAGGCCAGCGGAAACAGGACGAAGGCCAGGTAGACGGTGAGCAGGGTGTAGACCAGGACCGTCACCGCCCGGCGGCGGCGGCGTGCCCTGATGGAGACAGCTTCCGCCCGCAACGGGATCGCCGCGGCCGCTGGAATCGCCCTCCGGCGTACGTCAGGCGGCACGAGCCGTCCTCCGGATGAGGGCCATGGCCGCCATCACGGTGGCCACCATCATCAGGACGGCCAGCGCCGCAGCCTGGCCCAGGTCGAAGTAGGTAAAACCGGTCTTCCACCCCAGAATGGTCAGCGTCTGCGTCGCCGTCCCCGGACCGCCCTGGGTCATGACAAAGATGACGTCGAAGGTGTTGATCGCGTCCAGCACCCGCAGGATCAGCGCCACCACCAGGACGCCCCGGAGCAGCGGCAGGGTGATCTGACGGAGCTGGACCAGGAACCCGGCCCCGTCGATGCGGGCTGCCTCATACAGCTCGGAGGGGATGGCCTGCAGGCCGGCCAGGAGGATGAGGAACATGAACGAGGTCTTACTCCAGATGTCCGCCAGGACCACGGACACCATGGCCAGCGCCGGATCTCCCAGCGGCGCCCACCCCACCCCCAGCAGGCGGAACAGGTAGGCGCCGATCACCCCCACGTCGCTGCTCAGCAGGAACTTCCAGGCAAAACCCGCCACGACCGGCGGAACTACCAGGGGGAGGGTGAGCAGGGTGCGCATCACCCCCCGGCCGCGCAGGTCTTCGTTTAGCGCCAACGCCAGGGCCAGCCCCAGGATCAGACTGACTGTGGTGGTGGAGGCGACGAAGACGACGGTGTTCCCCGTGGCTTCGCGGAAGGACGGCGACTGCACCAGCACCCGGAAGTTCTCCAGGCCGACGAAGCCCCGCGGCGCCTGCACCTGCAGGCCGCGGACGCTCATCCACAGCAGGTAGACAGCGGGGAAGAGGGTGACCGCGGCCAGCGCCAGGACGGCGGGCGCCAGCATGGAGGCGCGCTCCCATCGGTCGCGGCCGGACCGGCCGGGTCGGGGGACGGCGGCAATCAGGGTGTCAGCCACAGGTCCATGGCAGCGCGCGGCACCCAGACGGCGCCAACGCCTTCACCACCCCGGGGGCCCGCGCGCCGGCGGCGGTCGGGCCCCCTGAGGTGGCGAGGTTGCCTACCTGTAGTAGCCGGCGCGGAACATGCGCTCCAGTGCCCAGGTCTGCAGGTCGCTGAGTACGTCGTCGATCTTGGCCCCGGCGATGGCCCGGGATGCGGCCGTACCGATCTTGTCCATGAACTCCACCAGCTCCGGGAAGTACGGGAAGTAGAACGGGTCGGACTGCACGATGGCGTTCTCCCAGACCTGCAGCTCCTCTCGACCCCAGGTCTCAATCAGCGGCGGTGTGAAGAGCACGGACTTCATGGTCACCCAGGGGAACCTGGTGCGGCTACTGAACTCCTCCATGGCCTTCTTCCCTGTGAGGTAGGCCAGCGTGTGCCAGGCCTCCTCCTTGTTCTTGGAGAAGCGACTCAGGCCCATGGAGAACGTCCAGAACGACTGGATCATCTTGCCTGAGGGTCCCTTGGGCGAGGGCGCCAGGCGACTCTCCTTGCGCACCTCCTCGATCTTGCTGGTGAGCCGGGCCGGATACGCATTGATGGCTGAGGGAAGCATGACCGCTGCTTTGCCCTGGTCCCACATGTTGAGCATGTCCACCCAGGTGTGGGTGGAGGCTGCGGGGGAGCCGTAGTTCTTCAGTGTGTTGACGAAGGCAGCGAAGCCAGGCTTGAAGTCGCCGGTGAAGATGGGCTTGGCTTTCCGGCGACGGATCTCCGCTGCCGTGGTCGGCCCGCCTTCGAACCAGGCGGCGTACCCGGCGAAGGCGTAGACAAACCCCAGCAGGTCGAGGCTGGGTTCCTCCCCGGGCGCCCCCCGCATGGTGACGGGGAACATGTCCACGTTCTCCTTCTTGAAGTTGTCCTTCAGAGTCCGCAGGACGCTCTCCAGCTCATCGGTGGTGCGCGGCGGGACGAGCCCGTAGCGGCGGAAGATGTCCCGCCGGTACATCAGACCGGGACCGAATGAATAGTAAGGCAGCCCGTAGAGTACCCCGTCGTAGCGGTTGGCGTCCAGGTACTTGGCGTACACATCCTTGAGGGCCACGTACTTTGAGGGGCTGCGCTTCATCCACCGCTCCAGGTCCTCCAGCAGCCCCGCGGAGCCGTAGGTCTGCACCGCGCCGTCGCTGCCCAGCAGCACCACGTCATACCGCCCGGTGCGCGACATCAGATCTGTCAGCACCTTCTGACGGACGGCCAGTTCGTCACCCCATTCGATCTGGATCTCGGCGCCGACCTCCCGCTCCAGCGCCCGCAGGGCCTCCGTCCGGTCTGTCCCCTTCGAGCCAAACAGCTCGGGCCAGGCGAAGCCCTGGGCGAAGGCGATGATGCGCACCGTCTTCTTCCGCTGCAGGGCAATCGCCGGCCAGCGGGAGGTCGTGCTGAGGGCCAGGGCGCCCGCGGCGCCGGCGCCCATCTTCAGCAGCCTGCGGCGGGTGATCTTCGCTTCCGCTTCGGTAAGAGGGCCGCCACGCGCGGGCCCGTCGCCCTTCAACTGGTCTGTCACGGCTCTCCCCTCCTCCCAAGGATGATTGAGGTCTTCCCGCTCACTTTGTACCGTCTCACCTCCTCCCCGGCTTGGCCGGATCCACGTGGCTCCTGTGCGGCTCACCCCTGACCGGCTGCCCCCGCGACGAGCCTGGCCAGGGAATGCGCCAGCTGGCGCGTGCTGGGGTAGAGCTGCCGGTAGAGGGCGTAGTACTCCTCGTACTGTCGCCCCCGCACCGCATCAGGCTCGACAGATCCCCGCAGGCCTACCATCGCCCGGCAGGCCGTCTCGAAATCCGCATGCACTCCACCGCCCACCGCGGCGATCACAGCCGCCCCCAGAGCTGAGGCGTCGTGCTCCGCCAGGACGTCCAGGCCGGTCGCCAGGACGTCTGCCAGGATCTGCACCCAGAGAAGACTGCGGGCCCCGCCCCCGCCGATCCGGATGCGGCTCGCCCGTGCACCCAGCGCGGCGAAGGCCTCGAAGGCATCGCGGAAGTTGTAGGCCACCCCTTCCATCACTGCCCGGACCAGGTCGGCCCGCCGGTGGGTGGAGGTGGCGCCGAAGAAGGCGCCGCGGGCCCGTGGATCCGCATGCGGGGTCGCTGCCCCGTCCAGGAAGGGCAGGAAGAGCAGCCCCCGGCTGCCCGGGGGGGAGCCCTCTGCCTCCGCGGCAAGGGTCCCGATATCCGACGCTGTGTCCTCCCGGGTACCCTTCTGCGTCCGGCTCAGCACCTCACCCAGCCAGGTCAGGCAGTAGCCCGCGGTCATCACCAGGCCGTGCCAGAAGTAGCCCCCGGGGACGGGCGCGGTCATGGCCCAGATACCCTGTGGCGCTGCGGACGGCTGCCCCGCCATGTAGAGGGCGATCTGTCCCGCCGTGCCGATCATGATGCACCCCAGGCCCGGGGCGATGGCGCCGGTGCCCGCCGTGATCGCCGCCATGTCCCCCGCTCCAGCCACAACCGGTGTTCCTGCGTCCAGTCCCAGGGCCTCGGCCGCCTCCGGCCTGAGGCGGCCGACCACCGTGGGCGACTCCACCACGTCCGGGAGGAGCCCGCGCGGGAGGCCCAGTCGATCCAGCACCTCCCCTGCCCAGCGGCGCCGGCGCATGTCCAGCAGCCCCGTCGCGCCGGCATCGGTCACGTCGGTGACTGCCTGGCCGGTCATGCGCCAGGTGAGCGTGTCCTTTGGCGCCACCGCCTTCCATGCTCGCCCCACGGTCTCCGGCTCATGCCGCAGCAGCCACAGGAGCTTGGCTGCCGCGTGCACCGCGCTCACCCGGCCAAGGGCGGTCTCCGCCAGAACGTCGGCAGCCCTGCGGTTGATCTCGTCGGCTTCCGGCGCCGCCCGCTGGTCCAGCCAGATGACCGCCGGACGCAGAGGGTCGCCCGCTCTGTCCAGCAGGACCACGCCGTTCACCTGCCCGGAGAGACCAAGCGCAGCCACCCGCCGCCTGGCCGCACCCTCTGCCAGCGCACCCGCCAGGGCGGCTCGGGTCGCGGACACGGTGGCCGCCCACCAATCGGAGGGATCCTGTTCCGCCCACCCCTCTCGCAGCCAGTGAATCTCGTACGACGCGCTGCCGCGTCCCACGACCTCGCCCTGCGGCGTGACCGCCATCACCTTGACCGCCGAGGTCCCCAGGTCGATCCCCAGCAAGAGGTCAGGCCCGGCAGGGACACTCACTGATCGCCCCTCACAGGCGTGTTCACACCTGCTCCCCACTGAAGAACCGGCGCGGATTGTGGATGAGCAGGTCGTCGATGGCCTCCTGCGGGATGCCGGCTCCGCGCATGCGGGGAACGAAGCGAGTGAGCACGTAGTCCAGCCCCGGGCCTCCGCCGTAGCTGACCCAGTAAGACGGACGGCCGAGATCGTTGCCCAGCAGGATCTGCCGGCCGTATCCGGCCTGGAGCATCTGCTTGAGCAGGGCGATGCGCGCAGCATCCGGACCGTACTTGGCCTTGCCGGCACAGTCGTATCCCAGGTATGCGCCGGCCCGCGCCGCCGAAGCGTGTACTTCGAAGTCCAGCAGCCGGTCCATGTGGCTCAGGCAGACTCTGTGCGGTGGCACGCCGTGCTGCCCGAGATATTCGATCTGCTCGGGCCCCATGGTCCCGGCTGTGGTGTGGGTGACCAGCGGCGCCCCCGTGTCCCGGTGCGCTGCCGCCGCCATGCGCAGCAGCTTGCGCCCGGCCTCGTCCATGAGGTTGTACTCGGTCCCCGCCTTGATCACCGCCGCGCGCACGCCGCTAGTGCCGATCCCCCGGGTCAGCTCGCGGACCATGCGCCGCACCGCCTCACCTTCGTCCAGCTCGTAGACCCACCGCCCCATGTACCAGGGGCGGTTGAACCCGGTCGTCACCAGCACGTGCACCTGCGGAGTGCGCTCGGCGATGCGCCGCAGTGCATCGATGTTGCGTCCGAAGTCCGCGGCGGTCATCTCTACCAGCGTCCGCCCGCCTGCGGCCGCCCAGCGGGCCAGCTCGGCGGCAGAGCGGGCCTCGTCATTCAGGGCAAAGTCGGGGTCGATCCGATGCAGCCAGGCGGGGGGCTCGACGTAGAGGTGCTCGTGGTAGTCCACCACCCCCAGGTCGTCGACGGCGACCTCGCCCAGAACGGTGGGGACAGTGCGTGCCACCCGGTGCCCTTCAACCCCTTCGGGCCACAGGTTCAGAGTAGCCGGCGTAGGGATGCGGAGGACCCGGCGTGTTTCCACGCAGCGGGCCCGGCCTGGAGATGGTGGCGCCCTCCGGAGCGTACCCGACCGCCGCCGAGATAGCCCGGGCGGTCTTCACCACCTGTGCGGCCAGGGGACTGTCTTCCAGCGGCCAGGGCATCCGCTCCGCAGGCCCCGCCACGCTGACCGCAGCGGCCACAGCACCCTCGTGGTTGAACACCGGGGCGGCGATACAGCGCACCGATACCTCCCGTTCCCCCCGATCGATCGCGTAGCCGCGCCGGCGGACGGACTCCAGCTCCTGCAGGAGGCGCTGCCTCCTGGTGATGGTGTGCGGCGTCTGGGCAACCAGCGGCACGGCGACCAGGTAGCGCCGGACCAGCTCAGCAGGGGAGAAGGCCAGCAGCGCCTTCCCCAGGGCGGTGCAGTAGGCCGGAAGCATGGCGCCGACGCGCGACTTCATGTAGGCCACGGGGGAGTGGGACAGCACGCGCTCGATGTAGACCACCTGCAGGTTCTCCAGGACGGCAAGCTGCACGGATTCGCCGCTGCGGTTGCGCAGTTCCACCAGGTGGGGAAGGGCCCGCGCCCGCAGGTCCAGGTGCGCCAGGAAGGCGTTGCCCACAACGAATGCCTTGACCCCTATGCGGTAGCGGTGGTGGTCCTGCTCGACGAAACCGTGCTCGACCAGGGTGGAGAGCAGGCGGTGGGCGGTTCCCTTGGGCAGGCTGGTCCGCTGACACAGTGTTGACAGCGTGGAACCTTCGGGCGACTCCCGCAACGTCTCCAGCAAGCAGATTGCGCGGCTGAGGGATTTGACCTGAGATCGCGCACCAGCAGACTGATTCCGCATTGTGGAACTTTGTCCGTAATGTAGAATCGCCTCTGACTTCTCCGGCAGGGCTGGCTCCTCCTGGTGAGCCTGCGTTGCATCCCGAGACGCGGCGGGCGAAGTCGATGCCCCGGCGGGGGCTTCACCGGCCCTCGATACGGAAGCGTGCGGGGTGCGCTGAACCTCTGCCGGAGCTAGCGCCGGCCCGGCTGTAGCCAGGGGAACCAGGGGCGCCTGCCGCGCGTCAGGTCGCGCGGCGGGGGGATCTTCTTCACGGGAGGGAAGTAGCCTGGCACTCTGGGTGGCTTCTGCAGGGGCGGCGGAGGCATACGGCAGCGTTTGGTGAAATGCTCGGCCCAGTCCGCACTGTCCAGCACGCTGCCCAGATCGTCGGCAACTTGGGCCAAACCCTGCAGGGTGGGAGATATGCCGCTCATGTTGGCGAGAATCGAGGCCACCAGGAACACCACCTCAAGGCTGAGCTGGCAGACGGCGCGGATCTTCTTGGGCGTGTCCTTCTCCTGGACACTCCGCTCGGTGCCCGCCTGGTGCTCACCGCTCTCAGTGGTGTCCTCGGTCCACCCCGTGGCCGGATCCAGGCTCCACCACCCCAGGCCGCCTTCCGGCCGCCCCCGGGGGCGCGACCCCGGCAGCAGGACGATCCTCCCCGCGCTGAGGGCGGCGGCGACCTGAAACCTCCCGTCGGGCGTCAGGAGCGATCCTGGATCCGTCCCCTGGCCGGAAAGCACGCGGATGGGGATGTCCTGGTCGACGGCGGCTTCGAAGAGCGCGCCCACACTCGTATCGGCGTCCTGCCCTCCGAAGATTGCCCGCTCGGCGGTGTGGTCGAGCACGCCGTTGTAGAGCCCGTCGTAGAAGCGGCCCTGGGCGGCCAGCGGATCCTCCGGCAACCGCAGGAGGCGGTACGCCTTGAGGGTGAGGTCCAGGGCCGGCCTGGGGCGAGAGCCCTCCCTGGCGGGCCGGGCGTGGGCGATGAAGATGTTGGGGAAGTCGATGGACCTGAGGGGCTGGGGGTTCACCGGCGAAGAAGGGAGCATCCCGCGGATCGCCGCGTAGCCGAAGCTCAGGGCGGCGAGCTGCCTGGCCAGCCCGACTTGGCCGAGGGGGTCATCAGCTATGGAGAGCACTGCGGCGGGGAGGGTGGGTGGAATGCCCCCTGAGATGACACCAAGCCCCAGGACGCCCTCCACCGCGTCCACCAAGGTCGTCGCCGCGCCGCCGCTTGAGCCGGCGTGCCGCGCGGCGGGGCCCAGCGCATCGGCCATCGTGTAGGTGACCGTGCGCTCCCCAGCCGGCCCGCGCACGCGGATGTCCAGCCACTCGCCGCTCGGAGACCCGCCACTCTCCCGTGCGGCTCCCAATCCGGGCAGGGGGAAGAGACCGCCTGCCGGTTGAGGCGCCCCCCCGAGCGCGAAGGAGGTGCCCTTGTAGAGGCGGTCGCCCACCAGCAGCAGGGGGACGGCGCGCTCGCCGTTGATCTCGTGAAACAGCCCGACGGGGAGCCCGGCCAGCGCTGCGGCCGTGGACCCGAACGTAAGGACGGTCTTCCGTACCCGCCGCCCCTGGCGCAGGGCCTCCACCTCCACTCTGAACTCCACCGTGTACGCGCACCGCTCAGGAAGGCTCTCCACCACCTGTTGGGCCAGCACGAGGCTGCGGCCGTAGCCCGCTGCGGGCGAGGGGTCGACATCCACCCACTGCCCCTGTTCCTCCACCTGCACCCAGGCGTGCTCCCTGGCTGTCCGGACGGCCTCTTCCCACTCCCGGGAACCCTTCGAAGGTGCCCGGAAGCCCGCCGCGTACAGCGCATCTCCCAGGAGGAGGAAGTGGCTGGCCGACCGCTCGACGATGGCGTCCAGAAGCGGCGATAGGCCGGATGGTGACTGCCGCGGCGCGAATCCCGAGCGCACCAGTTCCTCCGCCTGCGGCGATGAGAGTGTGCCCATAGCGAAACGGACCCGGCGCCCGGCCGCCTGCAGCAGGGTGGCCAGCAGCCACGCCCGATCCAGGGCGTTTCCGGCGCCGGCCAGCAGCGTCCCCGTCGGTCCGCGCATACACCCCGAATACGCCTCGAACCGCACCTCCTCCTGAACGAATCTGGCCAGCTCCCGTGGGTCCGTCCCCAGCTTCCTCTGAAGCGCCCCCGGATCGAGTTGCGAGAAGTCGATGCCGGAGCGGAGCCTGGCCAGCGCCCTGCGATAGGCCTGCGGCACGTTCGGCGAACTCGGTGGGAATGAGACGGGCTCGGCACCCGATGGGTGCTGGCCTGTGGGACGCTCGACTGCGGGATTCTCGGGCTGCGAACCGGGTGTGGTCCTGGCGGGGCCCTCGCGCTGCGGACCGGACGCAGGCAGAGCTGGCCCGACTTCACCGCCGGGGATCGGAGACGACTCGGGCGAGGGTGTGGGGGGTAGGGGCTGCGCAGCGGGCACGAGTGCTCCAGCACCCGAAATCGGGGGGCCCGCAGGCGAGACGAGGCCCGCCAGGGCCACCGCCAGGCTCATCCCCAGCGCCAGCACCTGCAGGGCCCACGCGCGCAGCTGCGGCCCGCGGATCCTCCACATGCCGACGAGGAATTGGACCAGCACCGCCACAGGGAGGAAGACAGCCGCGCTCACCGTGGCACCCTGAAGCCAGGAGGGGAGGCGCTTCCACAGGCTCTGGCCGTGGAAGAGGTCGGGGTAGGAGGCACCCTCCAGCGCGCCTGCTGCGAATGCCGCCGCTCCATAGAGGGCGAGGACGCCCAGCGCCGCCCGCACCGTCACCGGAAGGTACCGCATCCGCAGAAGGGAGACGCCCGCAAGGCCCACGGACGCACCCACGACCGCGGCCAGCACATTGGAGGTGGGCTGACCCAGCAGCACCACGCCGTGGGTGGTCCCCGCGGGGCGCCACGCCGAGAATGCCAGCGTGCCCAGAAGCGTGAAGAGTGCGAGCAGGCCTCTGGCCGCCCACCCCAACCTGCGCCAGAGCACGGCCAGCAGGACGAGACCCGCCACCGCGGCGCCGGTCAGGACCCACCGCTGCGGCGAACCGCTGAGGAACGTCTCCACAGCGGCGTCCAGCAACAGGAGCATGAGGACGACTGCGATGACGGCGCTGACGGCCTCTCGCCACGGAGACACGCCACGACCTGCCGGTCCCATCCCCCGCACAGAGAGCCTCAGGGGCCAAGCACCTGCACCCCGACCTCCCGTCCCTCCTTCTTCAGCACCACCTTGGTGAAGCCATTGAGCGCCACCCGCACCCCGGGCACGGTGATCGGCTCTCCGGCGGCGCGCACCACCACGGTGAAGATGCCCTCGGGGAGCTCGATCGGCCCCTGCCCGGTCAGCCCGCCTCCGACACGCCTGCCTGCCGCATCCAGCACGTCGTAGGGCACGGCCAGCGACTGCTGGATGGCCTGGGTCAGCGCCGCGGCGTTGGCGGCGTCGAAGAACATCCCGCCGGTGAGCCGGGCCACACGTTCCATGTCGCGCTTGGTGGCCGGGTCGGCCAGGGCGAACCCCACGATGTTCAGCCGCACCTTCAGCCCCGCGGCCAGCAGGGCCGAGACCGCCGCCGCCGGATCGCCCTTGCACTCTTCCTTTCCGTCGGTGACCAGGATGACCATCTTCTCCCCGGGGACCTTGCCGAAGTCCGCGGCCACCTGGCGGAGCGAGTAGGCGATAGGGGTCGTCCCCAGGGCACGGATGGCCTGTACGCGGGCGATCAGGTATCCCTTGTCGATCCTGCCGAAGGGGACCACCAGCTCGGAGTCCTTGCAGTCGCCGGGCCGGCCCTCGCGGATGCGGTGGCCGTAGACCCGCAGCGCCACCTGGACGTCATCGGGCAGCCCCTTGATGATCTGGACCACGACCTCCCTGGCGATGTCGATCTTGGGGCGGCCTTCCACCTTCTCCTTCATGGAGCCGGAGGCGTCCAGGATCAGCTCGATCTGGCCCGGCGCGGAGACCGCGGCCAGACGCTCCCCCGTGGCGGCCACGGCCAGGCCACCCGTCCCCCGGCTCACGCCAGCCCTGAGGGTGTAAGTGGAGATGGTCTTCAGCTCGTCGACGATCTGCTGGTAGACCCCCTTGAGATCCTCGCTGCTCTGGGCGAAGAAGAAGCGGCCGTTGGTGGCCATGGCCAGGTGGTTCATCATCCTGGCCGGGGTCGTGGAGATATCGGGCTTGAGCTCCAACAGTTCCGCGCCCAGGCCGATGGTGTAGAGGCGGATGCGGGTCTTTTCCACCAGTCGCCAGAACTGGGCGTACTTCACGGTACTGGAGGTGTCCGCGCCGTCGGTCATGACCACGATCGCCCGGTTGGCCCTCACCCCGGCCAGCAGCTCCGTGCCCCGGGCAACCGCATCGTAGAACCGCGTGCCTCCCCCGGCCGAGAACTTTCCGGCCGCGGCGGCCTTGAGCCGCTCCCGATCGCTGGTGAACCCCGGCAGCAGCACCTCCACGTCGCCGCTGAAGCGGATGAGGTTCAACCGCTCGGTGGGGCGGACCTGGTCCAGGGTAGCCTCCACCGCCTGCTGCAGGTGCTTGATGCTGTCCGACATGCTCCCGCTGGTGTCCCAGATCAGGACAATGGAGACCGGTGGCTCGGTGACCCGCAGGGTGTAGTCATCCGGACGCACCGCCCACGAGAACGCGGTCTGCGCCGCAGGGACCACGCCGGGGTCAAACCGCATCTGCTCTCTCCCGGTGCGGTCCAGCAGCGCGACCGAAGTGCGGATGTACGGCCGACCGGCGAGGTCCACGGTGAGCACCTGCAGACCGGAGCCGGGGACCGTGATTCTGAAGTGGTCCTGCTCGCCCAGCGGGTCGATGGTCCCGCGGGTGCGCCGCCCCAGCATCAGAGAATTGGCCTGGGCAGGCGTATTGTTGGGCTCCCGTTCCACATCCCCGCCGGCCTCGGCGGAGGTGGTGACACCGGGAAGGGCTTGCGCCGTCCCCGCCGCCTGCTCCAGCAGAATGGAGCGGTAGCCCGGCTCGGCACCCTCGATGAGTTTGACCTCGCCCAGGCTGGTCGTCGTCCCTCCGTGGTTGCTCAGGATCCGCAGGCGCACGAACCGCGCGGGCTGGCCGATGGTAAACGCCTGGTCGCGCGCCTCCCGCCGGAGCGTGAACTGGCCAACCTCCCGGAAGCCGTCGAGGGGGGTCTCCGTGGACACCGCGACGGTAAAGGTCTTCACCCATGTGGCGGGCTCCGCCGTCGTCTTCGGATTGAGGACGATGCGGTCGACCAGGGCGGCGCGCTCCCCGCGGAAGGCGAAGACGATCTCCTGCGGGAGATAGGCGTCGGTCGACTGCCAGCCCGCGGTCTCCACGCTGCCGTCGATGAGCCTGAGGGCGGCCCTCTCTTCACTGTCCTGAGAGGTGAAGCGCACGATGGTGCCGCCCAGCTCGGCCAGCGCCAGGTTCTTCGGGACGTCTGCCAGGATCGACGGCGCATCCGGGGCCTCTATCACCTTCACCTCGCCCGCCTGAGTGTAGGAGCCGCCGTGGTTGGAGAGGAACCGCAGCTTGACGTACCTGGCCCGCGTGGCCGGGGGCAGGGCGATCAGGTACTCGCCGGGACGGGGCCCCAAGCGGGCCCCCGCCACCCTGCTGAACCCCTCGGCGGGGCCGGTGGTGGAGGCCCAGACCTCCACGTGCCGCGGTGCCTTCGTCGGGTCGCTCAGCGTCTCCTGGGTCCGCGTGTCCACCACGACGGCCGCCACCTGCGCCTCCCGCCCCTGGCGGAAGGACAGCACCACCTCCTGGGGGGTGGTGCGGTCGCTTGACGACCAGCCGCGGGTGGTCCCGTCGATGAGGTTAGCCGCGGCCCACTCGCTGTCGTTGTATTGCGAGGTCCGGGATTCCACCTTCCCACCGAAAGCACGGTTGGCCAGGTTGAAGCCCGGGGGCGGAGGCGATCGGTCTGTGGGAAGGGCGGGCGGGTGGAGCGGGAGGACCTTGAACGGGACAGACTGCGGCGGGCCTCCGTCAACCGTTATGTCTACCCGGTAATCGCCCACGGGGAAGCCGGCACTGCCGGGGGGCGTGATGTACGTCGCATCACGCTCCCCGGGGTCCAGGTCGGTGTCGTCGCTTTCGATGACGTGCCCGGCGGGGTAGCCCTCTGCGTCCACCACGACCCAGCTGACCCGGACCGAGATGGCCTCGCTGTGCCGTGACTTGAGGACCACGTAGATCCGCTCCGCATCCTCGGGGAACTCAACCCCGGGAGAGACCGGCTCGGTGTCATCCGAGACACCCCGAGCCAGGATGGCCTCGACCCGCTCGGCTGCCGGGGGTCCCTTCGTTGCCGGAGTTTCCAGGGGTTTGGGCGTCGGGGGCGCCTGCGCTGTCTGGGCTTCCGGAGTTGCGGCCGCCGGGGGCGCCGGCGCTCCCGGGGTTTCCGGGAGTGTGACCTGCGGCGTCGTCGCCGGCGCCAGCCCGCCCCCGGCCTGAGGGGCCTGGGGGGATGGCAATGGGGCCGCTGCCGGCGACGGCCGAGCGGCTGGCGGCTGGGGTGGGCGGCCTCGCAGCTGCGGGGACTGGCGTCCACAGGCTGCAAAACTCACGGCCGCCGCGAGAGCGAGCACGACGCAAAGCGCCCCCTGCCGCCGCATCAGGCTTTCACCTCCTTCAGTTGTGCGGGCTCCCCACCTCCCTTTGTTGCAAGCATTCGACGCGCCAAGCGGTCTTCCTAGTATACTTGAAGAGGACAGTCCGCTGCCGCGGGAAGGCTATGCCCACAGCAGGGCGCGGGGAGCGCTGAGAACCGGGGAGTTCGGGTTATGGTCCTGGCGTCTGCGCTGCGGCCCGGCATGGCCATCCGTCTGGAGGGCGAAGTCTACAAGATCATCGCCGCCACCTTCCACTCCGGCGGCGGACAGATGGGCGGCGTTACGCACGCCAAGCTGCGCAACGTGCGCACGGGTGCGGTCCGCGAATGGCGGTTCCGGCCCGAAGAGACGGTGCAGGACGTCCCGATTGAGCGGCAGACCATGCAGTTCCTCTACGCCGACGACGAGTTCTGCCACTTCATGAACACCGAGACCTTCGAGCAGGTGGCCGTGGAGCGGGCCCGGCTGGGCCGGGCTGCGGCCTTTCTGACCGAGGGCATGGTCCTGCCGGTGGAGTTCCACCAGGACCGGCCGATCGGCGTGGTCTTCCCCGACATCGTTGAGGTGCGGGTGGCCGAGACCGCGCCCCCGGCTCACGGGACCGGCAACGAAAACGTATGGAAAGAGGCGAAGCTGGAGAACGGGCTCACTATTCAGGTCCCGCCGTTCATCGCGGCCGGCGAGTGGATCCGGGTGGACGTGGAGGCCGGGACCTACATCGAGCGGGCGAAGCGCAAGTAGCCAGCCGGCGTTTCGGCCTGGTGGATCTTCGGCCGCCCCAAAGCGCGGCCGGTCGGCTCGGTTCGGGCAGCCCGGCCGTGCTAAAATTCCACCGAGATGCCTTTCACTGTCCGGGACTTCGAGAGCTTGTTGCGGGCGCTGGATAAGCGCGCCGAATGGCGGGCCCAGCTGCGCCGCCTGCTGCTGACCGACGACCTTCTGTCGCTGCCAGAGATCGTGCGTCGGCTGGCGGGACACCTGGAGCAGCTGGCGGCGGCGCAGCAGCGCACGGAGGGTCGCTTGGAGCAGCTGGCGGCGGCGCAGCAGCGCACGGAGGGTCGCTTGGAGCAGCTGGCGGCGGCGCAGCAGCGCACGGAGGGTCGCTTGGAGCAGCTGGCGGCGGCGCAGCAGCGCACCGAAAGCCGTCTGGAGCAACTGGCCGCCGCCCAGCGCCGGACGGAGGACCAGGTCGCCCGGCTGGTTGAGGAGATGCGCCGCCTCGCTGAGGGCCAGAGAGAGATGGCCAGGCAGGTCGGTGCGCTCGCCGAGACCATTGGATTCACCCTGGAGGATCTTGCTCGCGAAGTTGCCCCCGCCTACCTGGAGAAGCACTACGGGATCCGCGTGGCAAAGCTGCAGCGCCGCTTCCTGACCCTGGATACAGAAGAGGTGGAAGTGGACCTCTACGGCGAGGGGACTCGAGACGGCGAGCGCATTGTGGTGGTCGGCGAGGTGAAGAGCCGCATCTACGGTCGGGACGTGGAAGCTCTTGGGCGGCGGATCCAGGCTCTCGCGGCTGCGTTGCCGGGGATCCCCGTGCCGGTGCTTTTCGGCTTCGTGGTCCACCCCTCCGCCATCGACGCTGCGGCGCGCGCCGGAGCAGTGGTCATCACCTCAGCCGGGGCACGAGGTTAGATCTACATCAGGTTGGACGTGCAGCGTCCTTCCAGGATCAGGGAAGGTTCGCCTCATCGGGTGCGCTATCCGTTTGCGTATTCTCTCAGTCGATGACCCTCAATCCCAGCACGTGGAAGAAAGTCACCACCAGGTAGACGCCGACCGCGAGCCGCAGCATCTGCAGGATGTGCGCAAGTCTGGGGGCCGACCGACCCGCCTGCGCCAGGGCCAGCGCCAGCAGCACGAGCGCCGCCGTCTTGATGGCCAGCGGCCACGGCGTCAGCACGATGGGGCGGAGGAGCACGTTGGCCTCATCAACCCCTCCCTCGACGGCGGTGTAAGTGAGGAGCAGATCGACCGCGTTCAGGACAGCCAGCACCCAGTAAGACCGCCAGATCTGGCTCAGAGGCCCGGCTCCGAACATGATGAATCCCTCGCACGGATCCGGTGCTGCCAGACTGCATGTCTGAAAAGGTGAAAAGGTCGTCTGCAGTCTCCTGTCCGGAGGGCGGTGCGTCAATCTATCGGGCGGGAGAACTTTGGCAGATATCGTTCGACGACAGCCGCAGCCGCGCGATGTTCCGCCAGGCTTGCGGCATTACAGGCAGATCTGCCGGCTGACCGCCCTGCAGCCTGGCCTCCCTGCCAGGAGCTGCTACAGCTGTACCAGGCGGACTTTCAGGATGCCGGGGAGAACCGTCAGGGCCTCCCGCACCGGGGGCGGTACCGGGTCGTCCAGCCCCAGAACCATGATGGCGCGGCCCCGGGGACGGTCCCGCCCCACCTGCATGTGGGCGATGTTCACGTCGGCATCACCCAGCAGGGTACCCACCCGGCCTATCATCCCCGGGCGATCCTCGTTCCACACAAACAACATGATCGTCGACGGGGCCAGGTCGACCCGATAGCCTTCCAGGTGCGTGATCCGCGGCTCGCCGCGGCCGGCGATGGTGCCGGCGATCAGGAACGCCTCCCCGGTGGTCTCCACTCGCGCCCGGAGCAGGCTGGCGAAGTCCTCGCTCTCCTCCCGTCGCGATTCGGTCAGGGCTATGCCCCGCTCCCGGGCCACCAGAGCTGCGTTGATCAGGTTGACCGGCTGATCCAGGACCCGCTCCAGCAGGCCAGCCAGGAAGCCGGACCGCAGCGGGGCGCTCTCCAAAGACGCCAGTTCCCCCTCGTACGCCAGCTCCACACCCTGCACCTGCCCGTCCACCAGCTGGCAGGCGATGGTCCCCATCGCCCGGGCCAGGTCCGCAAAGGGCCGCACCCGCTGCCAGGCCTCGTCCTGCAGCACCGGAGCATTCACCGCTCCCCGCACCGGTCGACCGGCCAGCGCGGCCAGGACCTGCTCGGCCACCTCCACCGCCACCCGGCGCTGCGCCTCCTCGGTGGATGCCCCCAGGTGCGGGGTCAGGATAACCCGGGGATGGCGGAGGAGGGGACTGTCTCCGGGCGGCTCCTCCTCGACCACATCCAGGGCTGCGCCCGCCACCACGCCTTCCTCCAGGGCGTCGAGCAGGGCGTCCTCGTCGATCAGCCCGCCCCGGGCACAGTTGACCAGCAGCACCCCGCGCTTCATGCGCGCGAACTGGGGCCGCCCCAGCAGGTGCCGGGTGCTGGCCGTCAGAGGGGTGTGCAGGGTCAGGACGTCGCTTGCCGCGAGGACCTCGTCCAGAGGGCGCAGCTCGGCCCCCACCCGCGCGGCCCGGTCGGCGGCCACGTAGGGATCGTGAACGACCACCCGCATGCCGAAGGCGACTGCCCGGCGGGCTACCTCGGAGCCGATCTTGCCCAGCCCGATGATACCCAGGGTCTTGCCGTACAGCTCCACTCCGGTGAACGCCTGCCGCCGCCACTCGCCCCGGACGGCAGCCAGGTGGGCGGCCGGGAGGTGGCGGGCCAGGGCCAGGAGCATGGCCATGGTGTGTTCGGCGGTGCTGACCGTACTGCTCTCCGGCGTGTTGATGACCAGGACGCCGCGGCGGGTGGCGGCATCCACGTCGATGTTGTCGGTGCCCACGCCGGCCCGCGCGATCACCCGCAGCCGCTGCGCCGCCGCCAGGGCCTCCGCGGTCACCCGCGTCCGGCTGCGCACGATCACCGCATCCACATCGGCCAGCGCCTCCGGCAGCTCCGCGGGCGACAACCCCTGGCGGACGACCACCTCGGCGTGTTGGGCCAGGCGCCGGATGCCCTCCTCGGCCAGTCCGTCGGCCACCAGGACCTTCATGGGTCCTTCTCCACGCGGTACGTCACGGCTCCAGGGGGGAACGGGATGGCCGCGGGACGTCACGGTCCCGGAGGGGAACGGATGGCCCAGCGCGGGCAGCACCTGCTCCAGTGCGCGTAGGGCGGCGGTGACCTGGACCTCCTGGACATATCCCATGTGGCCGATGCGGATGATCCGGCCCGCCAGCCGTCCCTGTCCTCCGGCCACCACCACGCCGTAGTCGGTCCTCAGACGGCGTACCAGTTCCCGCGCGTCCACCCCATCCGGCACACGCACGGCGGTCACGGTATCCGAGGCGTGACGCGGGTCGGCAAGTAGCTGCAGACCCAGGACGGCCACGCCCTGCCGCGCGATCTGCCCCAGGCGCCGGTGGTGCGCGAATCGCGCTGGCAGCCCTTCGGACAGAATCATCGGGATCGAGACCGACAGCGCGTGGAGTACGGAAAGGGGCGGGGTGAACGGCATCAGCGCCCTGCCGGAAGTGATCTCAGCCTGAGCCCGATCCCAGGAGAAATACCACCGGGGCATGCGGGCGGTCCGCGACGCCTCCCAGGCCCTGTCGCTGACGCTGAGGAAGACCGCTCCGGGAGGTGCCATCAGTGCCTTCTGCGATCCGGCCACGACCACGTCCAGTCCCCACGCGTCGGTGCGCAGGTCCACAGCGGCCAGCGAGCTCACGGCATCCACCAGCAGCAACGCCTCAAAGGAACGCACCACCCCGGCGATGGCCTCCAGGGGGTTGGTCACTCCGGTGGAGGTCTCGTTGTGGGTGACCAGGACCGCCCGCACCCCCGGGTGCGCGCGGAGCGCCCGCCGCACCTCCTCGGGATCGACGGCCCGTCCCCACTCCACCTCCAGAGGGATGACCTCCGCCCCAAATCCCCGGGCTACGGCGGCGAACCTCTCTCCGAAGGCGCCGCAGATCAGGGCCAGGACCCGGTCTCCGGGCGAGAGCACATTGACCACAGCCGCCTCCAGTCCGCCGGTGCCGGAGGCGGTGAAGGGCAGGACCGTACCGGAGGTCTGGAAGATCTGCCGCAGCCCGTCCAGCACCCCGGCCAGCACCTGCCCGAACTCGTCGCTGCGGTGGTTGACCATGGGCCGGCCCATCGCCTCCCGCACCTGCGGGGGCAGCGGGGTAGGGCCGGGAATCAGCAGGTGGGCGTCGTCCACTGTGCCTACGTTCAGGACACTCCAGATGCTCGGGCTGGGCGTCCTCCCGGACGCGGCGCGGTTTATGTTGCCTACGGACTACTCTACGGACCTCCGCGTCGGTTGGGAAGGGAGTACGTCCAATCTGTAGCTCTGGGACCAGCGGCTACTGGTCTACCTGTGTGTCCCCGTGATCAGGGGGAAGCACGTGAAGCTGCCTTTCCACTGTGTGGACTTCGGGAAATGGCTCGCCAGCTGTTCCCATTTCACCCAGGCGACGCGCAGCCGGAAGCACACGCCTGTCCAGTGCTCCGGCCGCCTCATTGTAATACTTGGCAGCACTGTCCAGGCGTTTGCCTAGTTCCGTAAAGTTCTGCAGGAAGGATCGGAGTCGCTCATGCAGCTGTCTTCCCTGTTCGGCGATGGCGCGGGCGTTTTCCGTTATCCGATGCTGCTGCCAGCCATAAGCTACGGCCTTCAGCAGTCCCAGGAGGGTGATGGGGCTGGTGAGGAGGATCCGCTGCTGAACCGCGAAGTCCAGCAGCCCGGGGTCGCGCTCGAAGGCGGCCCCCAGTGCGGCCTCGTTGGGGACGAACATCACGGTTAGTTCCGCTGACCGCCCAAACTGCTCCCAGTAGCGCTTGCTGGCCAACTGCTGGACGTGTTGCTTCAGTGCCTTGACGTGAGCGTCGAGTCTGGCCCCGCGTACTGGCTCGGAAGCGTCTATGGCCTCCAGGTAGGCCTGCATGGGAGCTTTAGCGTCGACGGGGATTACTCCGCCGCCAGGGAGGTGGACAATAAGATCTGGGCGCCCGCCGTCAACGGCCACCTGCTCGGTGAAGTCGATGTGATTCTGCATGCCCGCCAGCTCCACGATCCGACGGAGCTGGAACTCTCCCCATCGGGCCCGTGTGGCGGTGGACTTCAACGCGTGGTTCAGGGAGAGAGTGGCCGTCTGGAGGTCAGCATGTGTCTGAGCAAGCTGTCGGAGCTGCTCCTGAAGGCCCTGGTAAGCTCCCTCACGCTTCTGCTCCAGGAGCCTGATCTCTCCTTCCATCTGCTCCAGAGCCTTGCCGAGGGGCTCCACCAGCTTGGCCAACTGAAATCTTCCCGTCTGCCAGTCTCCGCGCGCCTCCTCCAACACGCTGCGCAGTTGATCGTTTACCCGACCGAGGAGTAAGTCGGAGTTGGCCCTGAGGACTTCTGCCGCGAGAGCCTGGAAGCGCTCTCGCATGATCTGATCTGACTGCTGGATCCAGCGCAGCTTCTCCTGGTCGGCCTCCGCGGTCTTTCGGACCTCCGTCAGTTGCACCAGGACGTCCGCGTGAGTCCGCCTCAGCTCAGAGATTTCTTGCTCGAGCTGGCTGGCCCGGCGTGCTTCTCGGTCAGAATAGGTTCGGACGATAGACCAAACGGCCAGGCCGCCCAGGACGAATCCACTAACGAAGGCTAGCATCAGGCTGATTTCCATTTTACGGCCCCATTTCAGGAAGTTCTGCTGCTCGCTCCGTCTGGATTTTTCCCGTTCAGTGGCGAAGTCAGACCCTGAGTGGCTGCAGGATCCCTCGAGCACGGGCCATCGCTGGGCTGCAGGCCCGTCGCTTTAATGGGGCCGCTATCTCTCAACGCCGGAAATGTCGCCCTCAAGGACCTGGAGGTCACTCGCGAGGTCGCTTCAATGGGGCCGCCGTCTCTCAACGGCGGAAATCTCGCCGTCCCCGGCCCAATAGGGCAGCCGATACAGGCTTCAATGGGGCCGCCGTCTCTCAACGGCGGAAATTGTTTTTGCAGTCGGCTACGTTTGATTACGGTTTAAAGCTTCAATGGGGCCGCCGTCTCTCAACGGCGGAAATCTTTTTCGAGAAGGTCGCTTTGATCGGGGCCGGAGTGCTTCAATGGGGCCGCCGTCTCTCAACGGCGGAAATCTGAGATTCTTAGTACCCGCAGGGCCACCCACCATTTGCTTCAATGGGGCCGCCGTCTCCC